>PPDG01000331.1 GCA_002899795.1 Desulfobacteraceae bacterium
ACGGTCCTTGCGATGGCACAGCTCGTCGATCTCAGTGGATACGTCGCGCAACAAACCTTCAGCTCCGATTTCGTTGAAGTAAACCGGGAAAAGCTTGGCTAGTTGCTTAACCAGACTGTAAACCTGGCGAATCGGGCTGTTGAGCTGGCGGCTCACGTCTTTTTGAAAAAGATCAGTATCCTGGACATGGACTCCTCCAAGGGACAGGTTGACCAGGAGTGCCGACAACAGCCGGGTGTTTCTTTTGGGGTCTTGCTCCACCAGATCAAGCCAGACGCGAATGTTGCGAAGGTGAGCCGGGTTGAACTGAACCTGCCATTCTTCACTAACCCCACCTACGTGGGGGAGCTCGAAGCCAAGTGAAATAGCTGAGTCAAGAAAATGGTTGATGAGAGGGGGACTCCCGGTTTTAAAGAGCTCCCTGCCAATAGTTTGCACGCATGATAAACCACTCAGGGGATAGAGTTTCTTACTCTGTTTCAGCACGTCAAAAGTGCGGGTTACGAAGGATATCAAAGCCTCGGGTGATTTCTTCCGAATAATCTGGGCCAGGGTGCGATCGACCTCTCTGAAAGCCTCTTCGTGAATGCTTTCGAGTCCTCTGGTCTCCATTATCTTGTAAAGAACGAGCACCTTGAGGTATGGGTTATCGCGGCCGAGCAGGCCTGGCAGCTTCCTATAATCGTCTACGACGTCCTTAAAGTCGGGGAACTCACTCAGCCTTTTTACCTGGTCAACATTCACTTTTCGCCTGGTGACCTTTTCCAACTCTTGATCCAGGGCACGGAAGCGCTCATGACCGATAGGGGCTAATTGTTGCGTATGTATTTCGGGACTCCACCAATCCCTTGCCAGTTCTTGAAACCATTCACCAGGGTCTTCCTGCCCCAGCCAGTATTGGTAGGTGGTCCGTAAAATTCTCTGCAACAGCGAGCAATAAGAACCATAGTCGAGTCCAGCAGGTTGGGATTCAGTCACCAAGGCGCCAGTCTTTTTCATGGAGTAGAAGCTGGTGGTGAAAAAAAAGAATTCTTCCTCGGGCATGTCTTTCATTTGCCCAAAGATTTCACTGAGAACTTTTCCATACTTCTTTGGAAGCCTGTCTGTCTCACCTGCCAATTGTTCGAGAAAAAGTATGAGGTTGTTTGCCGCCTGGCTTTTCACAGCAGGGTGCTGACCATCACCGATGGCCTCCATGAAAACCTCTGCCACTAAACGGCACACCTGAGGGCCCTGACTATGGGCAGCGTAGATGGGGAAATTCTGGAGGGCATAGCGCCGGATTTCTCGAACCACAAAATCCCAGTTGCGGTAAGGATGGTTGAGCTCTTCCAGCAGACTGTCAGTCTGCTGGAGAAGGCCCACATAGTCCAACACCACCTCTCGCATGACTTCGTACTTGGGATGGATGCGTACGTCAACCCGGGTAGCTTCCAGGTTGATTCGCAAAGCTTCCGATTTCACCTCTTCGCTTGCCACTGGGCCTCAACCTCCGGTCTTTATGTAACTCAGGTATCAAAAAGACCTCCATCAGGTAAGGTTCGGAACAAAGCAGTTCTCGATCATAAGAAGGGTGCACGCCAGAGAGAGCTGCGAGAAGTCAGAGCAAGATGAATAAGCTGATATCAGACAATCCTTGGAGATCATTCAGTGCCCAGATAATACCACTATTTTTCAATCTTAGAAATACATACGTGCTACGGGGGTGGCGCAGAAAAATCTTTTAAGTGCGAATACTGGGATGCTGAGAGTTGCCTTGCACGCATATACAACAGAGTCAGTCAATAGCCGACAGCTCTTCAAGTTCTAAATCGTATTTGTCTATTACCACCTCCCACGAATACTTCTCCATGTGAGATGCTAACCCTCCCCTTTTGTCCATATATTCTTTCGGATCTGCCAGGATAGTGCTCAGCTTTTCCACCAACTCCTCCTGACTGCTGTACAGACAATCAGTATGGTGCTCTTCCGGAATCAATTCCGGATATGAGAGGTTGTTGGGCAAAAGGGGATAGCAGCCGTAGCGTACTGCCTCCACTATGGAGATGCCAAAATTTTCCTGGATTGCGGTACTCACCACGATCACACCTTGTTTGAGCCAGTCCTGATATTTCTTTTTTGAAACCTCGTAGCCGTACTGAACAATCCTTTCCCCGAATTTTTCCCTGGCAGACAGAAATGGTTTGGGCACGATCTGAAAATTCTCTCCCAGGAGCGCAAGTCGAAATTCAAACCCAGCGGACAAGACCGACTCGAGAGCAGCAAAAAAAGTCTCGGGAGATTTGTCAAATTCCCACCGGTGGTTCCAGACAATGAGACGCGGCTTTGAAAGGCCCCACGCCTTTAGCTCTGCAGGACCTGCCGGATAATTGCACCCGGGATAGAGAACTGTCGCTTTGGCCCGAATCCGGTCAACGACCCAATTGGGCCGATATTCCGGCATCATTCTTATGAATCCGGGCAGGGTGTCAAAAAACGCATCCATGTGAGTTTGGGAGTTAAAGAGCACCCTGTCTGCCACCAGCCCAGTGGTTACATCGGTAAAGCCAAACTGATCATCCATGGTCTCCCCGGGTGGCAAAGGATAGGAAAGCTGGTTCTCATGGAAATACACCAGTGCTCTAGGACAGTCAGCTCCCCAGAGTGCTTTGAGATCAGAAAGACTCATCAGGCTCGAGGTGATCAGACCGTCATATTCTGCAGGATTTTTCACCTTCTTGGCCAGGTAAAGTGCTGCCCCCCGCATACGCCATTTCCAGAAGCGAGCAGGGAGGGTAACTAGATCAAGGTGATGACGGGAATGTTTGACCCAGCCATCGGCAAAGTCACCATGCGAGCCACCATAGAATGGTTCAAGAAAGAGGAATTTCATGGGTTACACCCTAGCACAGTTCACTATTGCTGTTCTAGAGATGATCTTATACACTCCATGAAGCATTAATTCTTAGGGTTTCAGGTGTCCCGCCTACGCTCTGTTGAGCTACGGCGTGGC
>PPDG01000334.1 GCA_002899795.1 Desulfobacteraceae bacterium
GTGGCACCGCGGAGGCCGTATTTTATACTGCTACGGTTGTACTCGCCTGTTATGACCAACATCAGGGGAGCTTTGGCCATCCACATCTGCTGCAAAGCTTGCCTGGCCACCTCAGCCCGCAGGTCTCCTTGCTTGACCAGTTCTATAGCATGATTTTCAGGACGAAAATGGTAGACACCTGGTGCCAAGGTCTCTACACTTCCTTGGCCAACTACACCGTAAATATCAAGGGGATAGAGCGCTCCAGCAGACGGAGCCGTTTTCAGAAAAGACCCATATTTTCGATCGGTTACCCCATAAGCGCCCCACAGAATTTGAGAGAATTGTTTCAGGGTTAAAGGGCGGGATTGAAAAGAGCGATGGGTGCGTCTTGCCTTGAGAGCCTCTTCTACAGAAACCGATCCTTTGTAAGAAGGAGAGGGGAGAGCGATCTCTGCCGCCATCGTGTCCGAACCCAAGAATGAGATAAAAATAACCAGACCTAAGGTTGGGACTACCAACAGTCGTTTTTTCATAGCAAACATGATTTTGTCCTGGGGTTAAGTTTTCGAAGAGCCTTAACTCTAAAGCCTTTATACCATTAGAGGACGCACTGACACAAATCTCACAGAGCATGGGATCGCGGGCATGAAGAAGAGATAAGTAACACAGAAAGTCCTTTTTATTTTCTTTGATTCTGCTTCATGCTCCATGCTCTATGCTCTATGCCAAAATCCATTGAGATATGAGACTGGTTAGTGTATGCAATAAGAACAAGAGCAGCATAGGAAGGAGAGGCATATGGAAATCAAGAAGGTCTGCGTTCTGGGCGCAGGAATAATGGGATCAGGCATCGCGCAGGTGGTGGCAGCTGCAGGTTTTGAAGTAACCATGCGCGACATTGAAGATCGTTTTGTTGAAAAAGGTCTGGCAACAATCAAATTTCATCTCGACCGTGCCGTGGAGAAGGAAAAGATAGAGGCTGAGACCGCAACGAGGATAATGGCCCGCATCGAAGGGACAACGGATATCAGTAAGGCGGTGGCCGGGGTTGACTTTGTTATTGAAGCGGTGGTTGAAGAGATGAGGGTGAAAAAGGAGCTTTTTTCAGAGCTCGATGTCATCTGTAAACCTGAAACCATTTTGGCTTCCAATACTTCAGGCCTATCTATCACTGAAATAGGCTCAGTGACCGGTCGGCCGGACAAGGTTGTTGGCGTTCACTTTTTCAATCCGGCGCCCGTGATGCAGTTGGTGGAATTGATCCGCGGTTTTGTGACTTCTGATGCAACCTTTGCGGTCACCAAGGCTTTCGTGGAGCAGTTAGGAAAAACATCCATCGAAGTAAAGGAGTCCCCGGGTTTCGCGGTGAATCGCATTCTGTGCCCGATGATAAACGAAGCCGTTTTTGTCTATTCCGAATCTGTTGCTTCCGCCGAAGATATTGACCAGGCCATGGTCCTGGGAGCGAACCATCCAATCGGTCCTCTAGCGCTTGCTGACCTCGTGGGCCTCGATACGCTGTTGGCTGTGTTGGAAGGGTTGCATCAAGAGCTGGGCGAGGGTAAATACCGACCGGCGCCTTTGCTGAGGAAGATGGTTCGTGCCGGTCACCTTGGGCGGAAAACTGGCAAGGGATTCTACGATTACAGTCAGTAGACATTTCGCCTTTCTCATGTTGCATTTATCATTTTTTCGTTTTGTTAAGCGCGATTAAGATAATAGCTTGGTAATTAAGAGCTCTAAGAAAAGGAGAAACACCATGCAATATGAACTGACTGAAGAACAACGCATGCTGCAGGACATGGTGAGGCGATTAGCCAAAGAGAGAGTAGAACCGGGAGCGACTCGGCGTGATGCCGAAGGCGAATTTGACTGGGCAATGGTGGACCTGATGCGGGAGAATGGTCTCTATGGGATTGATTTTCCTGAAGCCTACGGTGGTTCCGGGGCTGGTATGCTCGCCCTGGCCATTGCTGTTGAGGAGTTGTCCAAAGTAGATGCGGCATGCGGGCTCTTGGTTGCTGATCATGAGTTGGGAAGTTTGCCCATCATGCTGGCAGGCAACGAGGAACAAAAACAACGGTTCTTACCAAAGCTTGCAACTGGTGAACACCTCGCTGCCTTTGCCCTGACTGAGCCGGCAGCCGGCTCTGATGTTGCCCGGCTCAGGTGTAAAGCTATAAAAGATGGTGATTCCTACATTCTGAACGGTACCAAAAACTTCATTACCAATGGTGGGGTGGCAGATATCATAACGGTCTACGCCATCACTGATCCGGAAGGAAAGGCTCACAAGAATGCCGCTGTTTTCGTCGTGGAAAAAGACACGCCCGGTTTTTCTGTGGGGAAAAAAGAAGATAAGTTGGGGATTCGCTGGTCTGATACGGTTGAGCTTATTTTCGAAGACTGCCGAGTGCCCGCTGAAAACCTTCTCGGCCAGGAAAACGAAGGTTTCCACGTCATGATGAAGACTCTTGATTTTTCTCGACCGGGGGTTGCTGCTCAGGCGCTTGGTATTGCTGCCGGGGCTCTAGAGTACGCTACCGGGTATGCAAAAGAGCGGGAAAGTTTCGGCAAGCCTATCATCAGGCATCAGGGCGTCGGTTTCAAGCTGGCGGAGATGGCAATGCGAACGGAAGCTGCTCGGCATTTACTCTACAAGACCTGTGCACTGTATCAAGAGTTATCCAAGGACATGAGTCGTCTGACTCCTGAGCTCATTCGCATGAGTTCCATGTCAAAATGCTTCTGCGGTGATGTGGCCATGTGGGTTGCAATCGAGGCAGTGCAGGTCCTTGGGGGCTATGGCTATGTCAAGGAGTTTCCGGTGGAACGGATGATGCGAGATGCCAAGATCACCCAGATCTATGAAGGTACGAACGAGATCATGCGGTTGGTCATTTCGAATACGCTTTGAAGGGGATTTCGGATTTCGGATTGCAGATTGATGAATTAAAGGTTTCAGGCGTCAGGTGTCAGGTGTCAGGGAAGAAGAATAGGAAAGGCATA
>PPDG01000509.1 GCA_002899795.1 Desulfobacteraceae bacterium
AACGGGTGAGCAAAGTCTGCGAGGTCCCGTTGGCCATCGCCGCTTGTCCCACCGCGGCCATCAAGCCGGCCAAGGTGGATGACATGAAAACCGTGGCAGTGAGAAACGAGCGCTGCATGTTCTGCGGCAACTGCTACACCATGTGCCCGGCCATGCCCATGACAAGTGCCGAAGGCGACGGAGTTGCCCTCTGGGTAGGCGGCAAGGTCTCTAACGCTCGCACAGTTCCCTCGTTCTCCAAGCTGGCCGTACCCTACATCCCCAACGAGCCGCCGCGCTGGCCAACCACGGTTCAGACCATCAAAAAGATCGTGGAAGTCTATGCCAGTGACGCCAACCGCTACGAGCGGGTGGGCGAATGGATCGATAGGATCGGTTGGGAGAGGTTCTTCGAGAAGACCGAGCTGGAGTTCAGGCACGAGCACATCGATGACTACCGGCTGGCCATGACCACTTGGAGAACAACCACTCAGTTCAAGTGGTAGGACAGCAGCAAACGGTGTCGCAAGAAAACTATGGATAACACACGACCCCGCGTGGTCGTTGCAGGACTGCGCGGGGGTTCAGGAAAAACTACCCTTGCCCTCGGACTAATCGCTGCCTGGCAGCAGAGGGTAGGGGAGGTGGTTCCCTTCAAGAAGGGTCCAGATTATATTGATGCGGGTTGGCTGGGCCTAGCCGCCGGCCAGCCTTGCTACAATCTGGATCCGTATATGATGAGCGGGGAGCAAATCCTCGACTCATTCTGGCAGCACACTCAAGAGGCGCAGGGCGCCGTTATTGAGGGCAATCGTGGCCTTTTCGACGGTATGGACGCTGAAGGCTCCTGCAGTACCGCCGAACTGGCCAAATTGCTGCAAGCGCCGGTGCTTCTGGTGGTGGATGGTTCCATGGTCACCCGCACTGCTGCTGCCTCTGTTTTGGGTTGCCAGCATTTCGATCCTGAGGTCCCCATTCGGGGTGTGATATTGAACCGAGTGGCTGGCCCCCGGCATGAGAAGATGCTGCGCACTACCATTGAGCATTATTGCCACGTGCCGGTGGTGGGCGCCATCCCAAAGCTTAAGGAAGATGACTTCCCTGAGCGCCACATGGGTCTGGTGACAGTCGAGGAGCATCCGGAAGCACGGGAAGCCATTCTGGCCCGGATCCGGGTTGTGGAACAATACCTGGATCTGGAAAAAGTAATCGCTATAGCCAACCAGGCTCCTCCCATAGGCTGGCAACCTGCTTCTTCCATTAAAAGGGTAAGCAAGGCCTATCGCCAGCCGGTTGTTGGGGTTATCAAGGACTCTGCCTTTCAATTCTACTATCCCGAGAACTTGGAGGCCCTGGAAAAGCGGGGAGCAAGGCTGGTGACGGTAAACGCTTTGCGGGACAAAGCGCTACCGCGTCTGGACGCACTATACATAGGTGGCGGCTTTCCAGAAACACATGCGGAGCAACTGGCTGCCAACAGCCAGTTTAGAGGGTCCCTCAAAGCGGCAATCGAAGCTAGAATGCCGGTTTACGCTGAATGTGGAGGCCTTATGTACCTGGGACGGAGCCTGAATATTGAGGGCAGAAGCTATCCCATGGTAGAGGCCCTGCCAATGGACTTTCAGCTTGAGAAAAAGCCACAAGGACATGGTTATACTAAGCTGGAAGTAGTTGAAAATAATCCTTTTTATCCAGTGGGGATCACTTTAAAGGGACATGAGTTTCATTACTCCCGGGTAATCGACTCTGACCTGGATTCCAATTCGCTGGTATTCGCTATGAGGAGGGGAACCGGCATCCTGGACGGAAAGGATGGGGTGTGCTATAAAAATGCGCTGGCTACTTATACGCATGTGCACGCCATCGGTACACCGGAATGGGCTGAGGGTTTGATACGAAAGGCTCTGGCTCATCAGCGCGAGTCAAAAAATAACTCTGAGAGAAAAAAGGAAACATGGACAACCGGAAAACCAACACAGGGGTTGGTGACGGGGTCCGATAACAAAATCAGGAGGTGATTTTCATGGCAACAGTGGAGCACATGGGCAAAACGTTCGAGATCGATGAAGACGGCTTCATCGATGCTTTTGAAAGTTGGAACCCCGAATGGGTTGATTACGTAAAAGCCTCTGAGGGAATTCAGGAACTCACCGAGGAGCATTGGAAGGTCATCCACGTGCTGCAGGACTACTACCAAAAGCACGGTATTGCCCCCATGGTGCGAATCCTGACCAAGGTGACCGGCTACAAGCTCAAGTACATTTACGAACTCTTTCCCTCTGGACCGGGTAAAGGCGCCTGCAAGATGGCTGGGCTGCCCAAGCCCACCGGCTGCGTCTAATTAACTATTCTTTCTGAAATGAGGACTTCATTTACAGAAAGAGGAAAGGAGACAATTCTTCCTTTCCTTTAGAGGAATAGTGTCTGCTTGGGGGTCGGACAGCATGTCCGACCCTCTTTTTTTCTGCAACCGGGGTAGAGCCAGACATTTTTTTGACTGTTCTTTTGGTTCGGTCCTTTTTGTGCCATGTTTGTCTTATAATTATTTAGTCTGATAATGTATATTATGTAAACTTATAAATCTATAGCAGTAAATTGGTGTCGCCCTTCAGTCAAACCTGCAAAACCCCCCCTCTCATCTTCACAACGTAAAAGCATGACCAATCCATTTATTGAACCTTCCACATCGGGCAATGGCCGCTCCACAATCTCGCCACAACGTTCGGTCAATAATGCGGCCTACAAAGCCTTCAGATGATCCTTGTCAGATCGCAAACCTTACCTTCATAACTTCTTTTGTTCGGTCTTCTTTTGTTCACAATGCACTTCTACCAAGACTAATTCTTGCTGCTAGAATAGTAACAACCGATTTTAGCTTGAAGAATGCAGATTTCAGATTTAAGAGCTCGATACCTCAACCAAGGAGTGCATGCACCTCAATTTGCAATCTACAACCTGAAACTGGGAACACGCCAGAAAGATGGGAGTCCGAAGGACAAATC
>PPDG01000329.1 GCA_002899795.1 Desulfobacteraceae bacterium
ACGTGTAAACGGTCTGAAACCCAATCACTTGACCGAACGGGGCCTGGCCCGGACATTTCAGAATATCCGCTTGTTTCCCAATATGACGGTTCTGGAAAATGTCATGATCGGCCGCCACTGCCGCATGTCTTCAGGGATTCTGGGTGCCATTTTCCGGGGCCGAGGCACGGTCAGAGAAGAACAGGAAGTGGTGCGGGAGAGCTACGTCATCCTGGAAAAGATCGGCCTTGCCGGCTTCGTCAATGAGTTTGCCATGAATCTTCCTTACGGGGCCCAGCGGCGTCTTGAAATCGCCAGGGCCATGGCGACCGAGCCGTTCTTACTCCTTCTTGATGAACCGGCCGCTGGCATGAACCCCCAGGAAACCAAGGAACTTGACGACCTGATCATATGGATCCGTGACAATGAGAAGATTTCCATCCTGCTGATCGAACACGACATGAAGCTGGTTATGAGCCTGTCTGATCGTATCTTTGTGGTGGATTACGGCAAGAAGATCGCCCAGGGCACACCCGAAGAGATAAAATATAATCCCACTGTTATAAAGGCGTACCTCGGGGAAGAGATTGATGCTTGAGCTCAAGAACCTACAAACTTTCTACGGTAACATTCAGGCCTTGAAGGATGTCAGCATTGAGATCTCCGAGTGCGAGATAATCACCCTGATCGGTGCAAACGGGGCAGGGAAAACCACCACGCTGATGTCGGTTTGTGGAATCGTGCCACCGAGATCCGGCGACATACTGTTCATGGGTAAACCGATTCATGATTTAAGTCCCAACCAAATTGTTGCCCTCGGGATCTCCCAGGTTCCTGAAGGAAGACGAATTTTTCCATACTTAACCGTTATGGAAAACCTGGACATGGGAGCTTTTTTGCGCACTGACAAAGATGGCATCAAGCAGGATATGGAGTACATATTCGAGCTTTTTCCGATTCTTGCAGAAAGGCGCCATCAGGCCGGCGGCACACTTAGTGGGGGTGAACAGCAGATGCTCGCCATTTCTCGGGCACTGATGGCCAGGCCGATGCTCCTGCTGATGGATGAGCCCTCCCTGGGACTTGCACCCCTTATAGTCAAGCAGATTTTCGAAATCATAAGGAAGGTAAACACTGAAAATAACACCACCATTTTCCTGGTGGAGCAGAATGCAAACCTGGCCCTCAAAGTGGCCCACAGGGGTTATGTAATGGAAACCGGCCGGATCACTCTAACAGATTCTGCCGAAAATCTCCTTGCCGATGAAAATGTAAAGAAGGCATATCTGGGGTTGTGAGTCACTTGTCATAACGACAAGTGGCGAGAAACCAAAACTAGATACCTAGAAAACCATTCAATCCTACTTCTCTCAAAGCAAAACATCTCCTTAGAGGCAGCAATTCCCTCAAAGTCAGGCTCCGTATCACTCTCCATTATTTCACCCCACCTTCATCCCCATGGGGGTGAGGAAGTTTAAGTTTGTTGACGGGCACCAACCAGGTGGTGGAGGAGGTGAAGTTGGGGCAACCGCCTGCATTGACAAACCAGATTGCATGGGGTAAGGTTTTGCTCAAATCCCTTGAAATCACTAGTGATAATCAAGCTGTCAGCCATCAGCCCTTAGGATTAAATGAGAACAAAACCTTAGTCTGCTGAGAGCTCGTCGCTGACTGCTACCAAGGTGGGGTATTGAAACAAGAGGACTTTTTTGAATCGGCGGGCTGGCAGGCAGAACCACCGCTGGCGGAACGCATGCGCCCCAGCACTGCTGACGAGTTTGTGGGCCAGCAGCAGGTGATGGCTCCCGAAAAGCTGATAGGGCGACTGCTCAGACATGGCCGCCTGCAATCGCTAATTCTCTGGGGTCCTCCAGGATGCGGCAAAACCACCCTGGCACGGTTGATTGCGCGAGATACGGAGGCGCACCTCATAAACCTTTCGGCGGTGACCGCCGGCGTCAAGGATGTACGGGCTGCTGTTGATGAAGCCAGACAACAGCAGAGCATGTGCCGAAAGCGTACTATTTTGTTCTTGGATGAGATCCATCGCTTCAACAAGGCCCAGCAGGATTTACTCCTTCCTCACGTGGAAAGCGGCACGATTACCTTCATCGGAGCAACCACAGAGAATCCCTCCTTCGAGGTCATTTCGCCCTTGCTGTCGCGAGCGCCGGTGGTGGTGTTGGAACCGCTGAGTGAGGATGACTTGGAGGTGATTCTCAAGAGCGCTCTCGAGGACAAGGAACGGGGAGTGGGCGGACTGAACACGGACATAGATGAAGATGCACTGGCGTATCTGATCCGAGCGGCCAGAGGAGATGCACGTCTGGCCCTCAATGGCCTGGAAGTGGCTGTACTGACCACAGCGCCGAACCCCAGTGGACGGCGCCACTTAAACCTTCAGACAGTGGTTGATGCCGTCCAAAAAAAGGCTTTCATTTATGATAAGGATGGTGAGGAACACTACAACCTGATTTCTGCACTACACAAGAGTTTACGAGGAAGCGATCCTGATGCGGCTCTCTATTGGCTTGCCAGGATGCTCGAGGCCGGAGAGGACCCCCTCTATATAGCTCGCAGAATGGTGCGCTTTGCTTCGGAGGATGTGGGTTTGGCCGATCCACGAGCGCTTATGGTAACGGTTACGGCCCAACAGGCTTTTCATTTTCTGGGACGGCCTGAAGGAGATTTGGCCCTGGCCGAAGCAGCAGTCTATTTGGCAACGGCACCGAAGAGTAACGCCCTTTATAAGGCTTACGGTAAGGCCAGGCAGGAGGCCGAAGACAAGGGGAATTTGCCGGTTCCACTGCCACTCCGCAATGCACCAACTGGTCTGATGCGTCAATTGGGTTACGGTCGTGGTCACCGTTATCCGCATGATTATTCCGAGGCCCACGTTCCAATGAGCTATCTCCCTGAGGATTTACAGGACCTACGGTTTTATGAGCCAACAAATAGGGGGTTTGAGGTAACCGTGGGAGAGCGCTTGAATTACTGGCG
>PPDG01000581.1 GCA_002899795.1 Desulfobacteraceae bacterium
CAAGATCCCATAGGTTCCCATCTTCAGGAGGACTCCAGCCAGAATGACGCTTATGGCAGTGGGTGCCTCCACGTGGGCATCCGGCAACCAGGTGTGGAAGGGTACCAGGGGGATCTTGATGGCGAAGCCAATGAACAACCCCAGGTAGCAGAGCCAGCGGATGGTGGTGTTCTTGAGCAAGTCCAGGTGTACAGCCTGGTCGGCCAGAATGGTGAGATCAAAGGAGTGCAGCCCGGTGGTGGGTTCCACCGAGCCGAAATAGAAGACCAGCATGACAATGAGCATCAGCACACTACCAACCAGGGTAAAGAGGAAAAACTTGATGGCGGCATATTCTTTGTTGGGCCCACCCCATACCCCGATAAGGAAATACATGGGTAACAGCATCAATTCCCAGAACACATAGAAGAGGAAAAAGTCCAGGGCGCAAAAAACTCCTATCATGCTGGTATCCAAGAGAAGGAAGAGGGCGAAATAGCCCCGAACGTGTTCATTGATGTTCCACGAGGCAATGACACAGAGAAAAGACAGCAGTGCAGTGAGCAACACCATGGGAACACTGATCCCATCTATGCCCAAAGAATAGTTTATATTAAAAGCCCTGATCCACGGGACCTTTTCCACGTACTGGAATCCACTACTCCACCGATCAAATTGGACGTAGAGGTTTGCCGCCCACCAGAGAGGCGGGATAGTGGCAGCCACAGCGATGAGCTTCATCAAGGTGGGATACCGTTTGGGCACCAAGAGGATGAGACCGGCTCCAAGAAGCGGGAAAAAGATCATCCAGGACAAGAGGTGATCTGGCAGCATTTGTCACTTCTCCCTTTTCAGTTCGATACGGCGACAAGGCGTTTTTCCAGCGGGCAGCTAGCAGCTGGCAGATCTTCAAATTAACTCTTTTTCTGCTGTCCGCTGCCTGCTCAAATTCCGCCTCTCCGCGTCACTTTGTTTCTCTCGTCATAACTTCATAGAATGATGAACCCTCTAGAACATAACCATCGCCACACTCAGCAAGAATATCCCCAGAACTACCGAATACAGGTAATGCTGTACTCTGCCTGTCTGCAAATGCCTGAGCGCCGCACCCCAGCGCTTGAAGATCTCGGCCAGGCCATTGACCGCGCCGTCTACTATTTTCAGGTCCTCCCAACCTATGAGGAAAGCGAATTTGGTGGTTACCCTGGAGGAAAGATTCACCGCACCGTCAATGGTGTTCAGGTCGAAACGCCCGCTCAAAGCTACTAGTTTCAGGATGGGACGCACAAAGAGTGTCTGATAGACTTCATCCACATAGTATTTCTCAAAGAGCAGCCGGTGCAGACTGGCGAAACGGGCCGCCACCTGGCCTGGTAGCTCGGGCCGTTTCACATAGAAAAGCCACCCTAGATAGATACCGCTGGTCGCCACCCCAGTGGATATCAGCATCAGAAGCAGTTCCAGCCAATAAGCATGTGCTTGGTGGCCCGAGGCTCCATGGCTACTGAGCACAGGGCCCAGGAAGTCGTGAAGTAGATTGGGCAAGTGGGTTATTGCCGGTAGGCCGATGACACCCCCCACCGCTGAGAGCACGGCCAGAACCATCAGAGGCAGCGTCATTACTGCCGGGGATTCGTGCAGGTGCTTCTCCTTTTCTGAACCTCCCCGGAAACTACCCATAAAGGTTAGGGCAATCAATCTGGTCATGTAGAAGGCGGTGAGCCCTGCCGTCAACAGACCCAGAGCCCAGAGTGCTTTTCCCAAGCCTGCCACGGGAAGGTGACTATTAAAAGTGGCCCACAGAATCTCGTCCTTACTCATAAACCCGGAAAGCGGGGGTATGCCGGATATGGCCAGGTACGCCACCATAAAGGTTAAGTAGGTGTGCGGCATATATTTCTTCAGGCCACCCATCTCCTGCATCTCATTGGAGTGGACGGCATGGATGACGCTGCCGGCTCCCAGAAAGAGCAAGGCCTTGAAAAAGGCGTGGGTAATCAGGTGAAAAATCCCGGTGCTGAAGGCCGCCACCCCCACGGCCAGGAACATGTAGCCCAACTGACTGATGGTGGAATAAGCCAGGACCCGTTTGATGTCATTCTGAGTCAAAGCAATGGTAGCGGCATAAAAAGCGGTCACCCCTCCCACTACTGCCACCACCGCCATGGCAGCCGGAGCGGTCACATAAAGGAAATTAAGCCGGACAATCATGTAGACTCCGGCCGTCACCATTGTTGCCGCGTGAATGAAGGCGCTAACCGGTGTGGGGCCAGCCATAGCATCGGGTAGCCAGACGTAGAGCGGGATTTGCGCCGACTTCCCGGTGGCACCAACAAGAAACAACAGGGCCACCCAGGTGGCCACCCCGACTCCCAGAATGGGGCTGGCCGTGCCAAGTAGGGGGATGGCTTCCCTCAACTGCTGGAAACCCAAGCCGGTCATGGTGCCGTTGCTAGCTTCAAACAGAGTCCAGAACAGCAGCATCAGCCCCACAAAGAAGCCAAAATCTCCTACCCGGTTGACGATAAAAGCCTTCATGCCCGCCTGTGCTTTTTCCAGGTCAGTAAACCAAAAGCCAATGAGTAGGTAGGAGCAGAGGCCCACACCTTCCCAGCCAACGAACATAAGAAGTAGGTTGTCGGCCAGGATCAGTAGTAGCATGGAGAAGGTAAACAGGTTCAAATAGGCAAAATAGCGACCCTGGCTCTCATCTCCTGCCATATAGCCGACAGAGTAGAGATGAATGAGAAATCCCACTCCCGTGACCACCAGGCAAAGAGCCATGGAGAGGGGGTCCAACCTGAAAGCCACTTCCAGGCCGAAACTGCCCTGATGCCAGACGGTGAGTATCCACTGATACAGCGACTGGATGAGAAAACGCTGCTGTGGCTCCTCAATCCTAAGAAGGCTGAAAAATCCGGCCACAGAAACCAGAAATGAGATGAATATGCTGGCACAGCCGACAAAATGAATGATCCGGGCAGGAAGCCGCCTAC
>PPDG01000630.1 GCA_002899795.1 Desulfobacteraceae bacterium
GATTTCGTTGTCGAGGAGATTCCCCTCTACGACTTTTCTGACCAAGGAAACTTTGCCCTTCTTCTGCTGGAAAAAATAAACCTCTCCACCCTTGACCTTGTGGCTCTTATTCGAAAACAACTGGATCTTCGCGATGAGGAGGTTGGATTGGCAGGCTGGAAAGACAAACGTGCCATAACCAGCCAGTGGGTTTCGGTGCCGCGGGAGAAAGCATCAGAGAGCCGGCTTGCTCAACTGGCCGGTGATGGTATTAAGATTCTACAAATTAGACATCACACCAACAAGCTCCGTACTGGCCACCTTTTGGGAAACCGTTTTACCATCCTCATCCGGCAAGCAGATGCAGAAGCGGAAAACAGGGCCCAGGCCATAATCCAACAGTTGCAAACACTTGGACTTCCAAATTTTTACGGGCCTCAACGGTTCGGCGCTGCAGGCGACAACTCGGAGAAAGGTCTGGCGTTGTTGCTGGGTCAATACCGCCTTCGCTCAGTGCGAAAGAGGAAACTCTTGGTAAGCTCCTACAACTCACTTCTTTTTAATCTCACCCTGAAGGAAAGAATGGAAAAAGATCTCTTTGCCAAGCTGCTTCAGGGGGACATCGCTAAGAAGCATGACACTGGAGGGATTTTCCTGGTGTCTGATCCGAAAAAAGAGCAGCAGCGGGCAGATAGACTGGAGATAAGCGCAACCGGTCCAATTTGGGGAAAAAAAATGAAACGCGCCGGTAATGAGGCCGCTGCCCTGGAAGAAAAAATCCTCAGCAGCCAGGGACTGACGCCGGATGTTTTTCGCAAGCAACCGGGAAGTAGGAGATTTCTTCGCATAGCTCTCAAAGAGGTCAATGTGTGTCAAGAAAAAGAGGGTTTGCGCTTGGAGTTTTTTCTTCCCAAAGGCTCTTACGCCACCGTACTCCTCGATGAAATTATGAAAGCATGAACTTGGCATCGAAAACGGATCAGTGGCAGCAGAGAGTAATCGATTCATGGCGGCCTGGCTCGCTTATTCTCACCTCTGGGGGCCGTCTGGCGCGCCAACTTCAGCACCGCCATCGGCTCCAACAATTAGAGAAAGGTCATAATAGTTGGCGTCCTCTGGAAGTTAGGAGTCTCAATGCTTGGCTGCATCAGAGCTGGCAGGATTTGTGGGAAAGCGAAGCTCCGGCGGGGTCCTGGCTGCGATTGCGTCTTTGGTATGAGATTATTCGCAATAATCCACCGCCCGCCGAGCTACCTTTGGACCTACCTCTCTGCCAAACACTGGACCGAACCTATGGAGTGTTGATCCGGCACCGTCTAGACCCCACCGAAACCACGTTCCCCTCGCCACTGATTGCCTGGCGCCAGCACATTTGTCGAGAATTCATTTCAGCTCTCAACGATTTAAAACGCTGGCACCCCGCCGCCCTACCCTTGAAAATAGCTGAGGTCATAAATTCAAGTCGTCTAGCTCTGCCCAAATCTCTTATTCTCGCCGCCTTCGAAGCGGTGGCTCCTATCGAAGAGGAGCTCTTCCGTGTAGTCAGCCAGAAAACCGATGTGACGGTTTTCCCACTTCCCAAGGAAAAACCTGGCAATGTCCAAGCTGTCACCTTGCCGGATCAAAAGCAGGAAATTCTCTATCTAGGACAGGAGTTGTTGTGCTCATGTCAGGAGTTAAGACCGGGTTCTATAGGAGTTGTGGTGCCCAATTTAGAGCTCTACGCCCATGCTTTGAGAAGGACCCTAAGCACTCTGCTGGGCCAGCGATTAACTCCCCAGGAGGAAACCTTCAACATAACTCTAGGTACCCCTCTCTTGGAACATCCCTTGGTGCAGGCTGCCCTAATACCCCTCAGGTTGCTGGGGGATGAGGAAAAGCGACACGTCCTAATCGGACTACTTCTTTCACCATATTATGGAGCCTGGGCCGGGAATAGGAGGCAACTGGCCCGCTTGGACCGCCATTGGCGGGAGATGACTCCTGAAGCAGATCTGGACTCTCTCTATGGCAAAGCCCATAGCAGGGAGTCCACGTTAGCACCTTATTTGTCTCCGGGAGGAATCGATCTGCTTGAGTTGCTAGCACCATTCCAAGGGCGCAGCTCCCTTTCGGCCGAAAAATGGAAAGACTTACTCAACAAGCTTTGGGGCTCTGTCCAATTTCCCGCGCTGGCTGATGAATCTGATCGAGTTGCTTTCAACCACCTGGAATCCACCTTGACCAGCCTGGTCGCCGACCTTGGTTCATGGTCCATGGATTCCCGCACATTTCTAGCATGGCTCAGACAGGCACTCGCTGCCGAGGTTTTTCAGGTTGCCGGTAGTGAGCAGGCCGGTATTCAAGTGATGGGGCTCATTGAATCTCGTGGCCTTGCCTTCCAGCGGCTATTTCTTTTGGGGATGACCTCAACTGCCTTGCCACAGCCGGTAAGACCTCTTCCCTTTCTGGATTTCGAGGAACGAAGACAAGTACTAGGTGGCACCCTAAGAAGTCAGTACGAGTTTGCCCACGCCGCCTTTCAACATTTGATGGCAACTGCCCCAGAGATTATCCTCACCAGACCCGAAGAAATAGAGGGAGAACCGGTTTCAGCTACGCCCTTCTGGCCGACGCCCTGGCAGTCTACTCCTGTAGATTTTTGGACCCTACCGAATGCAGCCTGGTTCAGGGCTGGTTGGTTACGCTCAGCCTGGAAAGGATTCACCGAGTCGCACCCGGAAGAAACTGCAGCGGATCACCTGATCACACCCATCCCCTTTCCTAAATCACTCTCGGTGAGTAGTCTGGCCGTTGCTTTCCAATGCCCCTTTCGCTTTCTGATCCAAGTGTTGCTCGAACTCAAACCATTGGCCGAACCTGTTGGAGGCCTCCGCCCCGAAGACCGCGGTCTGAGTATCCACCATGTACTTTCCTGCATTACCCGGAAATTACGGCCAAGGCCTCAGGAAGGGAATCTGGGATGGGAGCTTGTTTTTCCCTCGGTTCAGGAA
>PPDG01000426.1 GCA_002899795.1 Desulfobacteraceae bacterium
ATGGAGCCGCAAGAGTTGGAAGCTTACCAAAGCCGAAACGGTAGGGTTGTACCGCTGGAATTGGGCGATAGTGATCAACTGCGAGTGGGAGACAAAGTGCTGGGCTGGGGGTATCCCCTCGGCGGGGAGAGGATAAGTAAGTCTGAGGAGGGGGAGATTAGCAGAATAGAGGTGAACCGATACACCTACTCTCAGGAATACTGGCTTATGGTCCAAGCCTCTCTTCAGCAGAATCGAGGCAACTCCGGTGGTCCAGTCCTCAAGAACGGTGAAGTTGTTGGAATAGCCTTTCAAGGAGTGAGTGCCAGTGACCGGATCAATTACTTTATTCCTATAAATCTGGTGAGGAGCCTCATGCCCCTGCTGGACAAGAAAGAACTCATTCCCCGCTGGCAGTACGAGGCCCAGCCGATGTTCCCCCGTCTGAAAGAGTACTACAAACTCAAGCCCGGCCAGGGAGGTGTGCTCCTGAACTATGTCATTCCAACGGGAGGTCCCCACAGTTTTGGCCTGCGCGACAACGATATACTCTTTGAGATAGATGGGCATGAAATAGACAACTTCGGAGATATTTTTTTCGAGCCTCTTGGACAGAGAATCTATTTTGAGGAGATATTCAATCGCAAGAGAGTTGGTGACCCCCTGTCTGTTAAGGTAATACGCGACGGTAAGGTTCTGCAGATCAAGGGGGAAGTCACCCCGGGGCTCCCAAAGTTGGTACCGAAGATATTCACAAGGGCAAATTATTTTATCACCGGAGGTCTTGGCTTTGTTGAACTTACCTACAACTGTATCAAGAATCTTGGCAGGTCCGGCCAGTCATACAGGGAGAAGTATCTCGGGGAATTCCCAATGAAGCCCTACCAGAAGATAGTCATCATTTCCGAGATATTCCCTGAATATGGCCTGGCGGAGACCTCAGTTTATTTGAGGCGGGTGGAGAAGATCAACAATGAGGAAGTGCTCAACATCGGGCATCTCTACGATACCATCCAGACTCTGAAGAAAAAGGGCAAGAAAAAGGTGCTGCTCCAGCTTCCCGGCAACATTCAACTTCCTTTGGACCTCGAAAAGGCAGACGAGTTGGACCGTGAGATCAAGAAAAAGTATGGCATTCTGTATATGAAGACCGCAGGTGGTTTCTTGAAATAGCTGTTACGACTATCTACTTTACTCCTCATTATAGCGACCTGAGGAAGCCTGAGTGAAGTTCACCACAGAGGCACAGAGGACACACATATGAAAAGTGAAGTAAAGAAAAACTTATCCATTCCCGTGGAATCGAGTTTTTGACTTCACAGGACGACCGTGAGCCTCGTTGACTATGTGAGAGTAGACCATCACTGAACTTATAAAGTTTGCAGTCTCAATCGGGTGACCGGATCAACATGACAGTGCGGGCTGTGTTCTTTCCATACACATATATGAGTCTGTTTCTCCTGCAGGAGAATGACTAGGGTCACATTGGGCATAAAGGCCGGGGGCCTATCCAGAGAAGGAGCCTGTCGCCCCGAGGCATCGGGGGTAGCTAGACCTCTATTGCTCGAGACTCACCCGGCAACCCGGATCCGCCGGACTGGCCTGCGCACTTCAGTCCAGTTAGTGGTGATGTCTCATTTAGACAACACTCATCTGTGGCGAATCCAGGAACAGTTCAGATCTATAGGCTTCTCCTGTTTTCCACATACCGTACATGACGGCAAGGATCTTTCGCTGGGTATTGAGCCTTGCATGGACCCGGTTAGAAGTCCGTCTAAAGGACTCAGAATAGAACCTACTAACCTCATTATCGCTTCTCATGGCACAAAGCCATGCTTGATAGCTTAAGGATTTGAGCTCGGAGACACCGGATCTATCCAGTCGCTTAAATCCCAGTGGTTTTCCGTCGCTACTGCGATCTGTGATTCCTAGGCGGCAATATCGCCATAGTTTGCGCTTATTGGCAAAGCGGTGGGGAGTTTGAATGAAGGCATCAAAGGTATGGGAATGGATCTCCCCTATGCCAGGCATCTTTTTGAACTGTTTAATCTCAGGATATTTGCGCCCAAGTTGCTTCATTGCCTTCAGGGCTCTTTTTTGCATGGACTCCGTTTCATCCATCAGACAATAGAGACGATGAAGTTGATTACGAATATGAAGATGCTTCACCCTTTGCAGATAATCATGGCGCCTCTTAATCCCATAGACGGCTTCGCCTGCTACATCAATAACACCCCAATGACGGTACATAGCTTTAATCTTGTTTTTCAATACCACCTGCTGATCGCGAAGATCTATATAGTGCTGAACTGCCGCCTTAAATATAGCGCGCTCATCATTTTCAGCATGATAAACCCGTTTCAACTCCCCCAGTCTAAGAAGACGACACAACTTGTGGGTATCAACCTTATCTCTCTTATTGGAGCTGCGGTAGATCAAGGCGTTCTCCTTGGGATCAGAGCAGATGACTTCCGTTACATAAGGCCTGGCCACCTGGGCAGCCCAATAGGCAAGATTACTTTCCTCCAGTGCAAGGTACTTCTCTTTTGCTTTAACACCCTTGAGGGCCTCGATAATGTGTTGCTCAGATGTGGGAAACCTTCTGTTGCCAAGAAAAGTTCCGTCAATATCAATGTGGCCGAGGACACAGTGACCAGCATGTACATCTATAGCCAGATATGCTACCTTTTTCATTGGACGACCTCCTTTGTGGTGTATTTGGTTTGTTGCGTAACTGCTTTATACACCAAGGTCGTCCGTTTTTCATTTAACCAGAGGAGGGTGGTTTTCCCTGGCCGGGAGACGACGGCCAGTGAAAAGAGCCTCCGCCTTCGGCGAAAGCTCTTTAGCCAGTCTCCAACCGTTGACATGAAGCCACCGGTGTACTAGATCCTGCCTGAAGGGCTGCGATCTCTTGCCCGATCGCCGTCTCCCGATCGGGCAAGAAAATTCTCTCTGTGCTCTCCGTGTCTCCGTGGTTAGTAAA
>PPDG01000295.1 GCA_002899795.1 Desulfobacteraceae bacterium
GCTCAGAATGACATGGAGGAGTTTCCGGATGGACTCTAACCAGGGGCGTTGCTAATTCAAGTCTCCACGAAGAAATTAATGGAGACGATTTTTATGGGCGGGTTATCCCCGCTTTTTTTTATTCAACATCTACAATATTGAAACTGGGGACCCGCCCGTAGGGTGGGGAGTCCGAAGGACAATATCGAACAAGGAATTTCGAACAGCAGAAGTTTTTAAAAGCAGTAAGGCAATATTTTTCACTTCGATATTCTACGGTTCCTTGTTCTGCGGTTCTGCTGTTCATATTCTCGGCGCCTTGATAACTGATAGTGGGATCTTCTTTAGGCCTGGATTCTTCAGTTATTCGTCAGTTGGCGAAAAATAGCCTCATTGCAGAATTTACGATTGAACGACTCAACGATTTGATAAATTTGCCCTCTACGCTCTGCGAGAGAAACGTGGCACGAAGATTGTAATGGTTATATAATGGATTCACCTTTTTGCACACCTCATGGCGACAGAGACATCCTCTATTATCCACCCCGAAAGGGAGAAAGAGATGACTGAACGGTCGTATCCCATCGATGATTTTACCGTGAAAGAAAGCTGGCGGCTTTTTCGGATCATCGCCGAATTTGTCGATGGCTTCGAGACCATGGCAGAGATCTATCCGGCTGTGTCCATTTTTGGTTCTTCCCGAGTTGGGCCTGAAGATCCTTTATACGAGAAAGCAAGAACCATTGCCCGTCTTTTTGCGGAAGATGGATTTAATGTGATTACCGGTGGTGGTCCCGGCCTGATGGAGGCAGCCAACCGGGGGGCGGCCGAAGGGGGCGCTATGTCTGTAGGATTAAATATCCAGCTTCCCATGGAGCAGCAGCCAAATTCCTATGCTAACGTCAGTTTGGATTTCAGATATTTTTTTGTCCGCAAAGTGCTATTCATCAGATACGCTCAGGCCTATGTGGTGCTCCCTGGTGGTTTTGGAACCCTGGATGAACTGTTCGAGGCGCTCACCCTCATTCAGACAGACCGCATCAAGCCATTTCCGGTAATCCTGGTAGGGAATGATTATTGGACAGGTTTGATAAATTGGGTACGCGATCGGTTGTTGGAGACAGGAAAAATATCGCCGGATGATCTGGACCTGATCCAGCTAGTGGATGACCCTGATGAGGTGGTGGCCGCGGTGAAGAGAATGGTTATTGTTTAAGGTTATTTAGTTATAGAGAACCTGATCGACTCGGCAGGTCATATTTCAATGACCTTGCCGGTAAAGATTGCGAGCTGTATTGGAGTACTAGAGTCTATGAAATCCCAAACTCCAAGCACCAAATTACAAACAAATCTCAAATTCCAATATCAAATGACCAAAACAGGTTTTGAATTTTGGTCATTGTTATTTGTTTGTTATTTGAAATTTGTGATTTGGAATTTTTAGTCACTTCAGCTGACTCACGCACGAAAGGGAAAGAGCATTGAAGCCCCCTCAGGAGGCAGTCCAAAGCTAGGCCCTTTGGACCCGGATTCTTTATTTTTTCTAATCCCCTGCCTCAATTTGGGAAAATTTCAGCTGACCTTCACCGGGTGTGATGTCTTGGCGCCCCTCAATTTGAATGTTTGCAGCGTATCGGTTCCCCAGTTTTAGAAGTTCGGCCCGTTTTTTGTTCAAGAGATAGTCAGCTACCTCCGTGGCAAAGTAGCCGTGCACCTGATTGGCTTTGCCGCGGCTGAGTTCCAACCAAATTTTTCGCAGATAGGTCAGAGCGGTGGCTTCAGTGGATCGAACCACACCGGTTCCGCTGCAGCGGAGGCAAGACACATACGAACTTGACTGCACAGAAGGACGCAGCCTCTGACGCGAGACCTCCATTAGGCCGAACTTGCTAATACGCCCCATCTCTGTTTTGGCCCTGTCTTTCTTGAACTCCTCCCGTAGAGCTATTTCCACCTGGCGAATATGCTTGCGGTCCTTCATGTCAATGAAATCAATGACCACCAACCCGCCTAGATCGCGGAGGCGCAGTTGTCGCGGAACTTCGACCGCCGCCTCCATGTTGGTTTTGAAGGCGGTTTCCCCAAGTCTCTTCTCGCGGCTGGACCTGCCCGAGTTCACATCCACGGCCACCAGAGCCTCAGTAGTATCTATTACCAGGAACCCTCCTGATTTCAAGTGAACCCTGTTGCTATAGATGGTCTCAATCTGGTTCTCAAGTTCGTATTCGGCGAAAATGGGTCTCTTCTCCTTGTAGGGCTTGACCAACCAGCGATGGCGAGGCGAGACCACAGCCATAAAATCCTTGACCCGCTTGTAAACCTCTTTGTTGTCAACCTGGATTCTTTTGATGTCGGCGGTGAAATAATCCCTGATAGCACGGATTGTGAGGTCTCGTTCCTGATAGAGCAAGGTTGGAGCCTTCATTTCTTGGGCAGTGGCCTTGATATTCTTCCACAGCCGGAGCAGATAGCGGAAATCACGAGAAAGGTCACGCTTCGTTCTATTCTCGCCTGCAGTACGAACGATAAGGTGGATGCCATCGGGCACGGACAGTTCGGAGATGATCTGCCGCAACCGCTGCCGCTGCGGTTCGTCTTCAATTTGCCGAGAAATGCCGCCGTGTTTGCTCCCAGGCATCAGTACGAGATAGCGGCCCGGCAGAGAGACATAGGTGGTCAGGAAAGCACCTTTGGTAGGAGTTGCTTCTTTTACCACTTGAACCATGAGTTCCTGGCCAGGCCGCAGGGCGTCTTGAATGGGAACGCGCTTTCCCTCTTCGGGCGGTTCATGTTGGTAGTATTCAGAGTGAATCTCCGGCAGCTGGAGAAAGCCGTTTTTGTCGGTACCGAAGTCAACGAAGGCGGCCTGGAGGCTAGGCTGAATATTGACCACCACTCCTTTGTAGATATTGCCCCGCGTGTTTTCGCGGGTGGTAGTCTCAACGTAGAACTCTTCCAGCTTCTTACCCGAGACAATGGCCAGGCGATATTCTTCCGGCTCCTCGGCATTAATTAGCATTTGTCGGCTCATGCTTTCCCTATGCCCACCTCCTTAGCACAAATTACTATCAATTTTCCTTCACAGATCTGTGAAGGGTTGAAGTGGAGGATAAGATAAACCAGGGGTGGGGGGAATGCAAGAGAATTACGCAAAGCGCAGAGCGCATGGCGCACAGCGTTCAATACCCCACTAGTTCTAAGACTCCATACGCTCTGCGCTTAGCGCTAGGCGCTTTGCGCGAGCCGATTTTGCTGATGCTGTGTAGCCTGATACATAAAGGTGCGGATGATTGCCTCGAGGTTGGGTTGGTAGGTGCCGTCATAGGCGGCATCAATGTAAGGGACATTCATTCGGTCCAGGATAGGTTTCAGAATGGCTGAACACATGGTACTGGGCATACAGGTGAAAGGAAATACATTGACGATTCCATCATAACCATGCAGGCAGTATTCCAGGGCGCCACCAATGCTAATGCCCGCTTCAGTGCCAATCTTGAAGGAAAAAAGGCGATCATTGTCAAGCTGCCTTTCTAAAGTACTGATCCTGTGATCTTCGTGGATAGGGAGATGTTTTCTCACCCTGCGGTAAATCTGATCCATACGGAAATACTGGTAGGCTAGTTCAGTGCGGTTTTTCAGCCAATTTCGAAAATGGCGCCGAAGACTCTTGAGGTCACGTTTCTTGAGGGCAAAAACGACCTCTCTTTTTGCCTTGAGCATATTGTCATAAGAGACATAGTTTATCCACTCGGCAATAGAGGCGTTGACCACCTCCCCGCCGTGGCTCTCCAGGAGTTTGATAAGATCCTGGTTTGATTGCCGGTGGCTGCGCAAGTAAATTTCGCCGACCATGCCGATGAGTGGTTTGGGCGGGATGCTCGGATCTATAAGATTTCTGGCTTTCTTGACCACCTGCTCCAGAGTACTCAAGATACGGTTGAATCTCTTCTGGCGACCGTGGGTTTCCATTTCCTGGCACATGAGGGAAAGGGCTTTTTCAAGATAGTCCTCTGCTATTCCTGCCTCTTGTTCATATGGGCGAGTGCGCCAAAGCGTACGATCGAGAACGTCGCCGATGACAAGGCCCACGTATGCACTTCTCCGGAAGTGTGTTCGCACTTCCGGCCCCATTAATCCTCCGAGAGAATAGGAATCTTCAGCGGTGATGGAGGTGATGCGAGTCTTGCTAAAGCCGTCCATCGAATCCATGACGATGCGGTGCAACTTGTTGTACATGCCGAATCGGCATGGACCGCCGGATTCCGCCATGAAATAGAGATAGTTCTCAGCTCTAAAAGCCTCTCCCAGTCTCTCTTTTTCGCGCTCTAGATGGTAAAGAACATCTCCTAGAGTGACCTGGCAAGGAAAGCATTCTTTGCCTGAAGTGTACTGTTTCCCAAGTTGCAACCCCTTGTAGGTCTCCATAACCTGCGCATCGACGCCGAAGCTTCTCATGGTGGCACCAACGAGATGACTCACGGTCCGACCCATTTCCGGCACGAGCAGTTTCTTGTTGGCCAGACTGAATTTACCAACCTTAGCTTTCAGTGATTCAAATGCGGTCATGACTCACGCACCAATGATCTTATCTGTCTGGTCTAAGCAATGTCTGTGGGAGCGGCTTTCCAGTCGCGATTTTTCCATTGCCTCAACGCCATATCGCGGCTGGAAAGCCGCTCCCACCCGATAATGGATCTGCTCTCAGGAAGCGCGACATTTCATTTCCTGCCAGTTGCTAAGGGTTTGGTTGTGCTCATTCTGGATTACGTTCTTGAATGCTTCCAACCTGGTTACCACTCCTGCCACTGCACTGTGTTCGTCCAGCTCCAGAATAAGATAGGGCTTTTTCCCCATGACGTGGCGATAGAAGTGTTCAATGAAGGAATCGGCGCCACAACTGAAATTGGTGAGGTGTATACCATAACAGCCAGAATGTGCTTTTACCAATTTGGCCGTTCGGAGAATCTGAGCTCCCAGGCCCCAGTACATATTGGGAAAATCGCTGAGATCGACACTCTCAGTGTCCAGAAAATCATAGGGGATGGCCTTGATACCCAGTTTGGCCAAATTCTGCCCCAACCGGAGGCTCAACCTTTCATCGTGAAGGTTGTAGGGTCGACCACTCACTGCGACCCAAAGATCGTTCGGTTGCAGTGATTGAAGAAAGGTATGACCGTGCTGGACGAGATCGCGCTGGAAGGTCATTTGAACTTCCAAAGCTTCGCGATAGGCGCGATCAATTTGACGCTGGCTTAACCCAAACCTCTCCCCGAGGCTACGGTGAAGATCCAGGACTATTCGCTCCACCGGCTCTTTCAGGTAAACGGTCGGAGAAATGAGGCTGGAAGGAGGGATATTCAGGGCCGCACTAGCCATATACTGACTTCCTTGTACAAGCGGACAGAAGAAGCCGGTTTCCTCGGATTGAGGTGTAGACAGGTTAATGGTGGTAGGAAGGAAAAGGTAGCGGGTCTGCCCCATGAGGGTTTTGACGTGACCTTGGAATACCTTAATGGGGTAGCAGGTCTCCGAGGTCATGGACTCAATGCCGGCCACGGAAATTTCCTGATCGGTCTTGGGAGAAAGAACAACGGCAAAGCCCAGCTTTGTCCAAAAATGGGACCAGAGAATGCTATGCTGCAACAGGTGCAGGGTCCGGGGAATACCTATAGTAGGCTTGCCGTCAAAAGACTCCTGGACTTGGTTGGCTGCTAAGTTCTGCGAGCGGAGTTCTGCCAGGTCCACGGAATTGCCTTTGAGGTAATCCAGCAAGATGAGTTCGCGTTTCTTGAACCAGTCTTCTTCCCTCTCCTTCCTATCCCCCCTCATTTCATAACGGCCGCAGTCTCCTCCCCAGATACTCTTGCGACCACCAAAATCGTATATTTTTAGTTTGCACTCGTTGTGGCAGTTCTTATCAGCGCGACAGATCTTTTCTTTATTAGAGATGTTCGCTTGAATCAGAGGATCTAAGCCAGGGAAGTCCGACCTGACAAATTCCGAGTTCACTCTTTTTTCCATGATGCTTAAAGCAGCGCCGTGGGCTCCGAGAACCTCTCGATGCTCTGGCATTATTATTTCTTGGTCAAGAACATTCTCAAAGGCGGCAACAATTCCCTTGTTCAGCGACGGTCCGCCGAGAAACATGATTCTCTTGCCGATCCTCCGCTTTTCCACTACGCGGTTGAGGTAGTTGTGGACGATGGCGTAGCAAAGTCCGGCGATCAGATCCTGCAAACGGGCGCCTTTTTGAGCATAAGAGACCAAGTCAGATTCCATGAACACGGTGCAGCGTTCGGCCAAATTGATAGGGCTGTCGGAAGACAGGGCAATGTCCTGGAACTCTCTGACGATGTTGATTTTTAGTTTGTTGGCCAACTCGTGGAGGAAACTTCCGGTTCCGGCGGCACATACCTTGTTCATATCGAAGTCCATGGGATTGCCTTGCTCAATCCAGATGTATTTGGAGTCCTGGCCGCCTATCTCAAAAACCGTGTCCACATCCGGGTCCCAGAGAACCGCTGCCCGGGCATGGGTTGTAATCTCGTCGATAATAAGATCAGCCTTGATAAAATCTCCTACCACATGTCGTCCCGATCCCGTAGTAGCGGTTCCAAGAAACTCAAGACCGTCGCCAAATTCCTCACGTATCCCTTTCAGGAGTTTCTGGGCCACTTCGATGGGCTTCCCTTGGGTTTGAACGTACTGCTTGTGGATAATGTTCTTGTTCGAATCCATGAGGACGGTCTTGGTAGTAGTGGAGCCGATGTCAACCCCCAGGAAAACTTGAAGCTTAGCACTGGGTGACACCTTTCGTTTCGGAATAACTACGTTGTCAGTGAATGTGGTTTTGCGGAGACGGAGGGGCGGGGCTTTGGGAAAATCACTGGCCCCTTCATCCACCATGGTTTTTAGGGCAGTGAGATCGGACTTGCCCTGTTGTTCTTGGCTACGAGCGAACAGTGCTGCTCCGAGTGCCCCGAGAGAGGTGTGGTGCGGGGGTACAGTCAACTGGGGGAAGTAGCGGCGAAAGGCCTCCACCTGAAGGTCGTTGTTGGCGACACCGCCAATGAAAACTACCGGGTCCTGCACATCTTGGCTTGCAACAATGGTGCTGATGTAGTTGGCAGCATTTCCCTGATGGAGGCCAGCGATGATGTTACCCAGCGACTCACCTTTGTTCTGCAAGTGAATCATGTCTGACTTAGTAAAGACGGTACAGCGACAGGCCACCGGGGCAGCACCGGTGCTCTCCTTGCCCCGAGCGATGAAGCTGGCCAAAATCTCGGAAATGTGTTCTTGACAAAATGAGATATTTTCGTCGTAGAGAAATGAAGAGAGCCTTTCTGCCTGTTGGTCAATAAAGGAGCCGGTCCCAGCAGCACAGGGCCCGTTCATGGCGAAAGACTTGAGGTACCATTGCCCGTTTTTGTGAGTGAGCAGATACAGGGCTGCATCTTGGCCTCCCATGGCGATAATGGCAGAGGCGTCAGGAACCAGCTACAGTACACCCAGCACCTGGGTGATGGATTCATACTCATAAAGTGCCCCGAGTCGGGCAGCAATGATCTTGGCGTGATTGCCAGTGAAGGCGACACTCTGTATGTGCTCCTCGCCAAAGCGTTCGTATATCGACTGAAGTGTCTCGAGGGTCTCGGGCACGAATCTGCCGAAGTGGCGTTGGTAGGGAGCTTCGTAGGTAAGATTTCCATCCTTGTCTACGACCACACAATTGATGCTCACAGAACCAATGTCGATGCCAACAGTGTACATGATAACCCCAACCGAAAGTCCACAACTCTTTGGAGGTTCATTGCTTCAGTGAGAGATATCAAAGGTTGAGTGATAACTCCCACTATCACTCAACCTTTCACGAGTTTCAATGGAACATGTGCTCTGAGCTTTAGGTTCTTCCTTGGTCGGTTCCCGCAGCTGCTCGAATTATAAAAATTCCAAGAGGCTGCGTCAAGTGAAGGTGAAAACTTCCTGCTGGTCACGTGTTTTCAACCAGTGTACCACCATATCCACGATTCCAACTAAAGTTTAAAAGTTTTTCGCTGATTAACCGAAGCGAAGCCACCAGGGTTTTTTTAGGAGGGCGTGTCCTCACAGCAGTTGTCAAGCATGAGTTGCTGTTTCTTCTTCAAGTAAACCTCACAGTTGGGACACTCAAGCTCTTTGCTGAGACAGGATTTTGGCTTTAGCTCCCAACATGGAACAGGAAAGTCAAGCACCGCCGGGCAGCTTTTGCGCTCATCCTCGGAGCATTGACGAATTTCCCAGCAGGTGGCAAGGGTCAAGAGTTTCTTGATGCCGGCAATATTGAGGCCGTCCTCGTGGATAAGCTTGCGCAGGCACCTGAGCCACTTCAAGTCATTGTTGGAAAAGAATCGTTTGCCGCTGCGGCGCGCTGGTTTGATCAAACCCTCGCGTTCGTAAATTCTCAGGGTCCGGGGGTGGATGTTTAATAACTCCGCGATGATGCCAATGGGATAGACGGCCTTATAATCATCCATTTTGCCTTTCCTGGTCGTGAGGATGAAGAGGTCAGCTACCTTTTACGGGTAAGCTATAGTTAGCAATGAACACTGTCAAGTGTTATTTTTATCCTTGATAATCGGGGGGTTTTATTCTAGAGTTACTAAGTGCCAAAAAGACCACGGAGTGACGACCTGCCGCTCATTTAGACTGCCCAATATAGTACTTTCATCGTACCTCAAAAGGGGAATATCATGCGTAGCGATATAATGAAAAAGGGAGTAGAGAAGGCTCCTCACCGGTCATTGTTCAAGTCCATGGGTTTCACTGATGAAGAGATCGCCCGGCCGATGGTGGGAATCGCAAATTCAGCTAATGAGATTATTCCCGGCCATATTCATCTGGATCGCATAGCTGAGGCTGTGAAGGCTGGCGTCCGTATGGCTGGCGGTACACCCATCGAGTTCAACACCATTGGCGTTTGTGATGGCATTGCCATGAACCACGAGGGCATGAAATACTCACTTTGCAGCCGTGAGCTCATTGCCGACTCGGTGGAGATAATGGCCCGGGCCCATCCCTTCGATGGCATTGTGGCCATACCCAACTGCGACAAAGTGGTGCCGGGGATGCTGATGGCCTTGCTCAGGCTCGATATCCCTGCGCTGGTAGTGAGTGGTGGCCCCATGCTCGCCGGCAGACTGGCTAATAAAGCCATAGATTTGATTACTGTTTTCGAGGGTGTAGGCGCAGTAAAATCAGAGAAGATGACTGAAGAACAGTTGACTGAGATTGAAGATTGCGCTTGCCCCGGATGTGGTTCGTGCGCCGGTATGTTCACTGCCAATTCCATGAATTGTCTCACCGAGGCGTTGGGCCTCGGCCTTCCGGGCAATGGTACCATTCCGGCGGTGGCGGCAGCCCGTTACCGCTTGGCCAAGAAGGCGGGTATGCAGATTATGGAATTGATCGCTGGCAACCTAACGCCGCGCCAGATTGCTACCCAAGAAGCCTTTGAAAACGCCATCGCCATAGATATGGCTTTGGGCTGCTCTACCAACACGGTACTGCATGTTCCGGCCATCGCTAAGGAGGCTCGAATAGATCTTAACCTTGAGCTGTTCAATCAGGTGAGCGCCCGCATTCCACACCTGTGCAGTCTGAGCCCGGCTGGTCCGCACCGGCTGGAAGATCTCGATGCCGCTGGGGGGGTTCACGCTGTTATGGCCAGGTTGGCAGAGGCCGACTTGATCAACGGAAGTCCTCTAAGTGTTACCGGCAAGACAGTGGGCGAAAATCTCCAGGGGATACAAGTGAGGGATCCCCAAGTGATCCGTACTCTGGGAGATGCCTACCACGATGAGGGAGGAATTGCTATCTTGTTCGGCAACTTGGCGCCAGAGGGGGCGGTGGTGAAGCAGTCGGCAGTGGCCCCGGAAATGGCGGTAAATGAAGGAACCGCCCGGGTATTTGACTCCGAAGAAGCCGCGGTGGATGCAATCATGAGCCAGCAGATCCGTAAGGGCGATGTGGTGGTGGTTCGCTACGAAGGTCCCAAAGGTGGACCTGGTATGCGAGAGATGTTGACCCCAACTTCCGCCATTGCGGGCATGGGGTTAGACAAGGAGGTGGCTCTGATTACCGACGGCCGCTTCAGTGGCGGCACCAAGGGGGCAGCCATCGGTCATATCTCACCCGAGGCAGCCGACGGAGGCCCTATTGCTTTGGTGGAGGAAGGGGATCGGATTGAAATTAATATCCCGGCGAAGAGCTTAACTCTCAAGGTATCTGAAGAAGAACTCAAAAGACGGCGGGAGAGTTGGCAGGCCCCAGAGCCCAAGATCAAGGAAGGCTATCTCTATCGTTACAGTAGGATGGTGAGTTCAGGTGCAAAAGGTGCGGTGCTGAGGGAGGATATTTAAAGCGCATAGCGCATGGCGTAAGCTTTAAATAGTTAATGAAATAATAGGGGTGTTAGTTTGCAGAGTATCCAATTGGCTGGCAGTCCCAGAGATATAATTTTGTCTCTAATCCTACGCTCTGCGCTTTGCGCTATGCGAGCACGGAGGAATTAAATTGAAGGGCGGGTTTGATCATAAGTGCGCCCAGCACTATGACGAATGGTACCAGAGGCCGGGTGGTGCGCGGGTGCTTAAACTGGAGCGGGCTCTCATCAAGCGCTATTTGGAACCCCGTCCTGGGGAAAGACTTCTGGACATTGGATCCGGCACAGGTATTCATCTCGAATGGTTTAGAGAGTTGGGACTCCAGGTGACCGGTCTGGATGCGAGTCCGTACATGCTGGAGCAGGCACGAAGCAGACTGCGAGGAGGTGCGGACCTTCACCTCGGGTGGGCCGAACATCTTCCCTTCGAGGATAATGAGTTTGATCTCGCCACCCTGATCAATACCTTGGAGTTCGCCGAAGATCCGGAAAAAGCGCTGGCGGAGGCCTTTAGAGTTACGAACCGCCGCGTGGTATTGGGAGTGCTCAATAAATATGCGTTGATGGCCATGCATCGTCGCCTCAGGGGATTGCTAGAGGACAACATTTATTGCCAGGCTCGTTTTTTCAGCGTCTGGGAACTCAAAGAAATGATTAAGAAGATCATGGGGCCTATCTCTATTCAGTGGGGTACGGCCCTGTTTTTCCCACCGACCTTAGGGAAAATGACGCGTTCTGTGGAGCATAATCCCTTCTTCCAGCAAAATCCCCTGGGTGCCTTTATTGTGATGAAAGTGGACATAAGCTACCGATTTATCACCTCCAAACATCACCTCAAGACGCCGCTGCACAAGAAACATGGCCAACTGCCTCAGGGCAGCCTCAAGGTATTTTCGCCGCCGCCTGTGTGGAAAGAGAAGCACCCACCCGAAGCTATTCTGCGCCCATGACAGGGATTAGAGGTCAGAGGTCAGAAGTCAGACGACAGAGCACAGACGACAGCAGGCAGATTGCAGCTGACAGCCCCGCGACAAACTCGGGACAGGCGGGCAGTTGAAAATTCCGTAATCCAAAACCGGGAAGCCGCCCGAAGGGTGGGAGTCCGCAGGACAAATCTGCAATTTACTCTATGCCCCATGCTCCAAGCCCTATGCCTGCTGTGATCCTTTTTTTGCCCCTCCGCACTAGGGAATTTGAATATGAGAGAGGCAATGCTATATGAGCAGTTGGAAGAACAACGAGTTCAGTGCCATCTCTGTGCGCACCGCTGTATGATCAAAGACCAAAAACGGGGAATCTGCGGCGTACGTGAAAATCAAAACGGGCGGTTGCAGAGCCTGGTTTACGCTCGAGCAATCGCCAAGCATGTGGATCCGGTGGAGAAAAAACCACTGTTCCACTTTTACCCCGGAAGCCGGACCTACTCCATAGCGACTGTGGGCTGCAATTTTCGCTGTCTTTTTTGCCAGAATGCTGACATTGCCCAGATGCCGAGAGAGGCTAAACGCATCATGGGTGAGCACTTTCCACCTGAGCAAGTCATACTCTCTGCCCGCCAGAGTCGCTGTCAATCGATTTCCTATACCTATACTGAACCAACCATCTTCTTTGAATATGCCTACCAGACGGCCAAGTTGGCGCACACTGCCGACATGAAAAACATCTTTGTAACCAACGGTTATATGACCCCGGAAGCGTTGGATAGCATCCAACCCTACCTGGACGCTGCCAATGTGGATCTCAAGGCATTCAGCAATGATTTTTATAAAGAACAGTGCGGTGCCAAGCTTGCTCCTGTTTTGGAATCACTGAAAAAACTTAAGAGTATGGGGGTGTGGCTGGAGGTTACCACCTTGGTTATCCCCAGCGTCAACGACAGCGACCAAGAACTTGCGGAGATCGCCCAGTTTATTGCGGAACTGGGACCAGAGACCCCCTGGCACGTGAGCCGCTTTCACCCAACCTACATGCTCAGGAACAGTTCGAGCACTCCGGTGGCCACCCTGAAGCGGGCTCGGGAGATTGGCTTGCAGGTGGGCTTACATTATGTGTACACAGGCAACGTACCCGGCGATCAAGGGGAGAAAACTCTCTGCCATAATTGTTGGGGAGTGCTCATAGATCGTTTTGGCTTTGCTACCGGGCACTATGCCATTAAGAAGGGTCGATGTCCTGACTGCCAAACTTTGGTGGGGGGAGTAGGGATGTAAAGCGCAGAGCGCAGAGCGCGAAGCGCAAGGCGCATGGAACAAGAAACTAGGCACTAGGGAGTAGGCACTAGGCACTGGGACAAGTAACCGAGAAAAATCTTTTTGGTTCCTAGTTCCTAGTGTTTAGTTCTTAGTACAAGCTGAAGGCTGACAGCTGATAGCTGAAAGCTAACAAGGGGGCACCAAAATGGATGCGAGTGATTGGCGCAACCGTGTTGCTGGCCACCGTGAGAGGCTTCGGCAGAAGTTCCTTGATCATGGTCTGGAAAAGCTAACGGATGAGGAGGTCGTCGAACTCCTCTTGACTCTGGCAACTCCCAGGCGGGACTGTAAACAGATTGCACGTGAAGCACTCCGGTGCTTCGATGGCCTCGCTGGGGTGCTGGAGGCCTCCATGGCTCAACTCCAGCAGGTTCCAGGCATTGGGCCGAAAAATGCTCTGGGCTTGAAGCTGGTGCACGAGGTCGCGCGTAAATTCCTGCAGGAACGGCTGAAGGGCCGCGAGTTCATCTCTTCCTCCAAAGAGGTCTACGAGTACCTCCTGCACTCTCTGCGTGACTTAAAGAAAGAGGTCTTCAAAGTCATCTTCCTCAACGGGCGCAATGAGGTGATTCAGGTGGAGACCCTCTTTGAGGGCAGTCTCACCTCAAGTGCGGTCTATCCGCGTGAAGTCATCAAAAGTGGTCTCAAACATCACGCAGCAGCTATGGTGTTTGCCCACAATCATCCTTCAGGAGACCCGAGTCCCTCAACCCAGGATTTCGCCATTACAAGAGATCTCTTTCTGGCTGGTAAGATCATGTCCATTCAGGTGCTCGATCATCTGATTATTGGCCGAAATCGCTACTACAGCTTCGCGGACCAGGGTCACATCAAGAAATGGGAAAGGGAGTTCGGGGAAGGGCCGGAGATCATTCTAAAGACTCTGGGAGAGGACTTGGAGGTCAGCGGGCAGGAGGCAGTTGGCAGCAGGCAGCAGGAGGACAACTAGGCACTATGCACTAAGAACCTGGAACGCTTAGTATCAAATTCGAAATCCTAAATCCGAAGCACGAAACAAATTCAAAATCTTAATGCTCAAATGTTCAAAACGGAACTACTTTAAGAGACTTGTCTAGTGTTTGGGTCATTTGAAACTGGGGACCCTCCCGAAGGGTGGGGAGTCCGAAGGACAATTTTGGAAATTCGGATTTGTTTCGGATTTATCTGTTAGTTCCTCGTTCTGAATTCCGCACTCTCTACTCTAGTGTCTCGTAGTTTGGCCGCTTGCCAACAGCCTTTAGTAGCATCCCAGTATTTTGAGAAACTCGGTATGTTCTGAAAGCTGATCCATTACCCCTTGAAGTTCATCCGATTCCACGTCGGCCTCCAAGTCAACGTAGAACATGTACTCCCACGGTTTGCCATGAATGGGTCTGGATTCCAGTTTGACCAGGTTGAGCCCGTTTTCGGCAAAGATCTTCAAGGTATCGAACAAAGCGCCCGGTTTATTACTGGTGGCATACACCAGGGAGGATTTCTTACTGGAGCCGTTATTCACTTTAGCGGCTGCTATGACAACGAAACGCGTATAATTTCGGGCGTTGGTCTCAATGGCTTCTTTAAGTATGCTAAGCTCGAAGAGATCTGCCGCTTCTCTTGCTGCGATGGCAACATCGCCAGGGTTTCCTTCTTCTTTAACCCGACGCACCGCTGTGGCCGTGTCCCTGGCCGCGACCAATTCCCAGCCCTCCTGGTTCTCCAGAAAATCGCGACACTGTTCAAGGGCCTGGGGATGAGAGATGACCCGTTTAATGTCCTCAAACTTAGTCTCAGGAGGGCCAATGAGGGCATGGACGATACGCAGGGTTATCTCTCCAACGATCCTAACGTCATACTCCAGGAGCAGATCGTAGTTTTCATGAATACTACCGGTTAAAGAATTTTCCAGAGGAATTACACCGAAGTCACTATTGCCCTCCTTCACCTCTTTGAAAACGGCGCGAAACGAGGATGCTGAATCGATGTTGATGCCGCTACCAAAGAACTGCAGTGCCGCTTTGTGGGCGAAAGCTTGCATCTCACCGGCAAAAACAGCACGTCTCTGGCTCCCGATTCTGGACGAGGGCAAAGTCGGGGCAGCGGTGGCTTTGTCCAGATAGCCGAAGTCAAGTTGCTTGCCAACCACCGGAGCGATTACATAAAGGTCTCTCATGAGCTGCTTAAACTGTTCCGGGTAGAGACTCTGGGGCCCGTCGGAGAGCGCCTTAGACGGGTCGTGATGCACCTCGATCATAAGACCGTCTGCTCCAGCGGCGATGGCGGCTCGAGCCATTGGACTTACCTTTTCCCTGAGTCCAGTGGCGTGGCTGGGATCGATGACCACCGGCAAGTGAGTGAGGTTTTTGATTATAGGGATGGCGGAGAGGTCCAGGGTATTTCGGGTGTAAGGCTCAAAGGTACGAATACCACGTTCACAGAGAATAACCTGCTCGTTCCCCTCGGAAAGAATGTATTCGGCTGACATCAGCCATTCCTCTATGGTGGCTGAGAGGCCCCGTTTGAGCAACACGGGCTTGCCAATGCGGCCAGCACTGCGAAGCAATTCGAAGTTTTGCATGTTGCGGGCGCCGATCTGGACCACGTCCACATACTTCATCATTAGGTCTACCTGGTTGGGAGAGGTCATCTCAGTGGCAATACGTAATCCTGTTTCTTCTCGGATCTGGGCGAGAATCTTCAAGCCTTCCTCTCCCAGTCCCTGGAAAGAGTAAGGTGAAGTACGCGGTTTAAAGGCACCGCCTCGAAATAGCACAGCACCCGCACTTTTCACCTCCCTGGCGATAGTCATAGCCTGCTCCCGATCTTCAATGGCACAGGGACCAGCTATGACCACAATGCGGGGACCACCCAGCTCCACATCACCGATTTGGACCACGGTATCCTCGGGATGCATCTCCCGGCTAACCAATTTGTAAGGCCGAGTTAATGGAATTACTTTGGCCACTCCGGGCAGCTGTTCAAAAACCCGTATGTCGCGACTCACTTTACCCACCGCGCCGATTACGGTTTCGCCACCAGTGCTCATCTCGCGGATAAGGCAACCTTCTTCCCTCAGAATGTCGCGGACGTGGTCTTCTTCTTTTTTGCTCACTCCCTGTTTCAAGACGATAATCATGGCAAAAACTCCTCACAATTGTGAATGTAAAAAAGAAAAGCCCCGGGGCTTTCCGCCCCGGGGCTTGAGTTCACATGGTTCTGAAGCAGTATTCCACCCCGAGGCGACCGTTTTCGGTCCACCCGGGGCTCAACGCGATGCGTCAGGAGGCCGGGCGGACGCCCATAAAAAAGGAAAAGAAAAAGAGACGTCCGTCTGCAAATTGCGCGAAATATGTAGCTCCCAAACGCATAGTTCATCCTCTACTGTCAAGCGAGAATAAAAACACTATTAGAGTACAGTAATTTTGTCAAGTATTTCTTAAGTACTGAAAAAGGAGGTTTCAGCTTCTATGTTTCTTTTTCCTGACACCCGACACCTGAATCCCTAATCTGCATTCTAAAATCTAAAATACCCGGAGTCCTCTGGATCTGGAATCGTTACTTTTCGGTATAACCAAGACAAAATCCACTGGTATGTGGTTTGCAATCATCATTGCCCGAAAATTGACTTACGTTTTGCCAGCCGGCGCATGAAGGTAACTTTTTGTAGAGACAGAGCCAATCTATGAAGGCTACTACCCCAACTAGTACCGCAACTTTCAATCCATGGAGGTATCATTTTGAATACAATTAAGATAAAAAGAGGGCACCATTATCCAAAAGTAGACGCCAAATATCCCGTTGTCGTGCTTACAGCAGACGGGGCAATGAGAGGAGAAACCAAGCACATCAGCACCCAGCAAGCGTTCGTCCGCTGCAAAGACCCGCTGCGTCTCTATGACGTGGCCAGCATGAGCATTCAGTTTTCGAAAGAGGAGGCCATCCTGGCGGAAGGAGAAGTAATCTGGTCGAACAGATACGGCCCGGATGATGAAATAACCCCCCGTGGCATGGTGGTTCGCTTCACCCGTTTGTCCGCCAAAGAACGCAAGCGCCTTCACGACACTATTGTCAAACAGTACAAAAAGAAGATGGACCTTTGGTAATACCTAAATTGAACGATTCTAGTGGACGGCACGAGTACAGTCAGCACCATCCATGTCATTCTGAGCGACAGCGAAGAATCTTCTGGGTGGAGCCGCCTTCTGAGATTCTTCGTCGCCTGTCGGCTCCTCAGAATGACAGTGAACGGAGAATCGCTCAATTTAGGTAATAGTAACCCTTAAGTTGGGATCTTATCGAGCCATCTGTTCAATATATCCGCGCTGTCAATGGTTCCTAGCCCATTGACCTGGAAAAACTCATCCAATTCATAGCGGTTACCTGTGAACCACCATTCTTTTAGGATAGCACCCGCCTCCGCCCGGAACATCCATTCAGGTCCAAGAGTCTTCCTGAGGTTTTTTTCGATGGTGGCCTCAGCCATCCATGAAACCAGATAATCAAGGGCGTAAAATTCCGGGGCCAGATCGAAAAGCTGGGTTTCAGGGAGGTAGGAGAACCCCGTGTGTTTCTTCAGGAGGGTGGCGTACGGCTCACCGTTGGCAAGATCATTTTCTGCGAACATCTGATATTCAGCCAGAAACTTGCCAGCGTATCTTCTGAAAACAGATAAGTCTTTCAGGGTCTTGTAGAAGGTTATGGCATCTATTTCTCGAGGTGATAGTTTCAGTTGACGTTCAAGAAATGGTGGGGAGAGGGTGATGTTCTGAAGCAAAAAGGCATAGGTTTCTGAGAGCGCGTTTGAGGTGAAAAAATCTTTCTCAGACGGAGAAAGCTCCCGCGAGGTAAAGGTGTGACTCAGAGCGTGACCCATCTCATGGAACAGGGTCTCCAGGTCTACCCAGCCGCCCTGGGGATTCATCACCAGATGAATATTTTGGGGAATTCTCAGGGCGAAACTCATTGCCTGGGAGCTTTTTTGAGGTGAATAGTCGATGTCCAAGTGGAGGCCAGCAAGCTTTTTCACCCCAATTCCCCAGTTACTGAAGAAGTCGAGGTGATCAACTAAAGGGATTTTCTCAGGGAAGAACCGATCCAGTTCACCCAGGCCAAGCAGATAAATGGCATCGAAGCGATTGAGTTCAAAGAGGGGCCGCCCTAAACTCTCCTGAACCCAGGTCTCCATGGCACCGAGATACATCTCTTCGGTCTGATTAAGTAATCTCAGCAGCTTACGGACGTAACCTTGGTAGTCTATTTGTTTTTTATCCTCACAGTAGGCTGAGTAGGTTTCGTAACCAAATTCCTCTGACAAAATAGCTAGAAAGACTTCCCAAAAACTGAGGGCAAAGGGCTTCAAGAACTTGCAGAGGCTGCTGGTCTCTTTTACCAGGATTCGGCGGCCATTGAGATCGCTTTGTTTCTGACACCAGGGGAGGATGTCTTGGAAGTATATCTTTTCTCCGTTGACGTGGGCGGCAGCCCCTTTCAGCCAGGTGAAAAGTTCATTCTCGTAAGGAGAAACACGATATTGGAGATAGTGTCCAAGAAGAGAGTGAAAAAGCCTTTCCCTCATTCGTGAGCCTGTCCCGGTGCTTCGAATTTGCTTTATGCGGTTTGGGTTGAAGAGGTCTTCAAGCCCATCGTAGATGCTGAGCTGGGATGGAACGGTGTCATCTCCTTTCCATATTTTCAAAGCCCTGGAGGTCAAGCCCTCATTGAGCTTCAACACAGCTTGTTCTCTTCCATCCATCTCAGAATGATCCTTTACCGTAGTGCTCTATTTTAGATTAGATAACAGGTTCAGACCGCTCTTGGCAACAAAACATAGAAAATTACCGGGCATCCCGAACCCGGATATTGGATGAATCACTTGCTGCGACCCCGGATATGGCCGTCCTTCCTGGCGTCCTCGGGTGTTCCTTCGACAGGCTCAGGACAGGCTCCCCCTGCGACGTACCATTCAGGTACGCCTCGGAACCAA
>PPDG01000328.1 GCA_002899795.1 Desulfobacteraceae bacterium
GATCCGTTGGAAATAAATAATCTGGCGACTGACCGCAAAAAATACGGTGACCTCATTCTGACGATGAATAACAAACTCAACCTGCTCATAGAGGACGAAGTGGGAAAGGACGAAGGCCAAATGCTTCCGAGTGACGCTGGCGCCGACTGGAAGCTCTCACCCGAGCTGAAGCACCTGCGGATGTAACATCGCATCTTCAAAGAGCCGCCCGATGGAGGGGCCGAATGGTCCCTCAAGTTTCAAGCAACGCTGCTGTTCCCGAAGTGTGGATGACATACTTTAATCCACACTTCACCTCCTGAGACATAGGTACTATATCTTGGTTTAAACTAAGAAAGTGGGGAGTCTTACCGGCTCCTCTTTTTTATTGCTCCAATCCCGCATGGCTCTCACTTCACTTTCTCTTTTTCACCCTCTATCTCCCCTATAGCTTTTACTAATCTGTCACTAGTACAGTCCCTGCAATAAACATCATAAAGATATGGATGTAGCAGGTCTTCAAGCACTTTGCAGGTAAGTGGTGGAAGGTTTACTAAGTCTCGATTCCCTGCCCGTTTCAGTGCTTCTAGGCCCATCGAGCAAACTCCATAGACTCTGTCCTCAAGAACCTTTATGTCCCTATCGGATAGTTTTTCTTTCTTGATAAACCAATTATCAGTAAAGTCTTCACCGCATTCATCACAATAGACCTTAAGTGCCATATTTACTTCCCTCCCTTTCTCTTTTGCCTCCTAAACTCCCAAGGCGGTATGGGATTATGCTCACTCCAAAGCCCTCGCTTGGCCTCCTTTGCTTCAGCCTCCAAATTCTTCCACTCTGCACAGATTGGTAAATTACAGTAAAGGTAATAGACTCACGCTAGTCCTGCCCTGATTAGCTCATCGCAGACGCCTTTGCCTTCAACATACACAAGAGAGACAGTCCTGCCATAGTGGTCGACAGTTATCGCTCCCACTTCAACCACCTTCCCAAATACCATCTTAGAAGTGAATTGCTTTGCCCTTTTGCTGAAGGCTTGGCCTCCTTCTGGACAATCTATGCCGTACAGCCGAATCTTCACATCTTTAAGCGTCTTGCTATTCAAAACGGTAATCGTATCTCCCTCTGTGATACCTACGACTTCCCCGGACCAGGCCCAGGTATGAACCGGTAGTGATAGGAGAAAGACAAGCGTTATGAATGAAATCCAAGTTCTACTCTTTTTCATAATACCCACCTTGGCATCAATATTGCTCCACTATGGGACTTCGATAATGGTAAAACTATGAATTAGTGTGTACCATGTTGACCCCTGCCTTCTATCAAATCAAAGAAAGAAGCCTCAGAGACTTAATCGGAGACATTTACAATCTGATTAAGAGTATCATCATATCAATCTATAATTTCTTCGTTTGGGCTTATAACAAGATTCTTGACACTGAGCTAAGTATATACTGGGAAATCTTTTGGTGGTGCATAGGAATAATCTTTTTTCTGGGACTGATTCTCACAGTATACGCTAAGGTAAAAAAACTACAAGGACACAAGAAAGCAACTAGCACTGAACCTGAGCAAAAACCTAAATCCTCAAAGGATATGGATAGACCTGCTACTTTACCTTGTTGGAAATGCCATCAGAGTGTTCCAATAGAAGAATATTCAGGTCATGCAGACCAATGTACTCTTCAAAAGCCTAAATTTAGAGTCTAAGTGATTTCGCATTTTTGACTACCTCAAAATGGTGGTTTTTCCGATTGACAGAAACCACTCCGCTTGTGCTAATGTAGCCTCGGTGCCCCTCGGCAGGGTTTCTGAAGCCCTGCCATGGGTTTAAGCCCCCATTGGCTTTCGAGAAGGTTGGTCAGTGGGGGCTTTTCTGTTGCATCTTCACCCCTCATTCCTGTAATTTGAAAACAATTTAAGTCCTTCTAAGAAAGCACGAGAGAAACTCTTCAAGAAATAGTCCCTTATAGCGAGGGCCAGCGATGGAAGAAGAAGGCCGCCAACATCAAAGAGCCAAAGTCAGTTGGCCTGTCACCATTCAGACCGAAGAAGGCACTATTGAACGGGCTACATACAACATAAGTCCTGATGGAGCCTTCATCAGTGGTTTGTCTCCACTTGAGCTGCATGAAGTCGTTGATATGACTATTAGTGGTCCTGACCATCCCATAACAGTCAAAGCAAGAGTGGTCTGGTCGAGCAACCAAATTCCTCCTGATGAGGATATGCCACGTGGTGTGGGTGTCGAGTTCATCAATATTTCTGATGAGCACCGAGAAATCATCTCCTCTCTAGTTTCAGCGGACATAGAGTCCTCAGGCTTGGACGAAGATGAAAAGGAGCAGAGTTTAATAAAGGAACAGAGCTTGATAGAGGAGCAGCCATTAGAGGAAGAGAAAGAAGACATGAAGAAGCCTACTCTAGGGCCACCTAAGAATTGTCCAGAAGGTCACAAGCATATTTCCTGGTCTATGGGCGATGACCATATTTTCTGCTGGGACTGCAACCGGAGGTATCCTCTAGCTGCTTGTTTCCAACCATCAGAGAGCAGTTCTTTTGAATCTGAAAGTCATCTGAAAGAGGAAGAGGCGGAGAAGTAGCTCCCGCTCAAACTGTTATGAGCATTGAAAAACGACTCTACCCCAGAATACTTGTTGAATGGCCTGCTACCGTAAAAACCCTGCAAGGAACTATTGAAGGAATAACCAAAGATATCAGCGTTGATGGTGTTTTCATCTTTTGTCCTGAGGAGCCTGAACTTGAAAATAGCTTTGCTATCACACTTGAGCCTTCTAAGGAAAGGTTCATTTCCGTGTTTGGTGAAAGGGTCTGGTCGGGCAACTTCAACATTGATGATAGAACAGTATTCGGAACGGGTATTAGATTCACATTCATGGCTCCCGAAGACCGACAATACATCGCTGCCTTAGTGGAAAAAGAGCGAAATGAGTAGCATCCCAGAA
>PPDG01000299.1 GCA_002899795.1 Desulfobacteraceae bacterium
AGATCGCGCAATTCTATACGAGAATGAGCGGTTGAACCAACTATATAAAGTGGGCCAGATTATCACCTCTGAAATGAATCTGGATGCACTATTTGAAGTGATCATTGAACAAACCAATGAGATCATCGGTACAGAAAGGAGCACGGTATTCTTATATGACGCAAAGCAAGATGAACTATGGTCGCTGGTAGCAACCGGTATGGGAAAGGATAAGATTCGTGTCCCATCGTATTCTGGGATCGCCGGTTTGGCATTTCTTTGCAAAAACCCGCTGAGAATTAACGATGCCTACAGTGACTCCCGTTTTAATATTGAAATAGATAAACGTTCAGGATTCCGCACCAGAAATATTCTCTGTATTCCTGTGTTAAACCGAAAGAAAGAATGTATCGCAGTAATTGAATCTCTGAATAAAGTTGATGGCGACTTTGCTGATAAGGATTTAGAAATTCTGTCCTCGATTGCTGATTATGTAGCTATTGCTTTAGAAAATACCAAACTTTATGAAGATATCAAAAAGTACTCAAACCGGCTTGAGCAAACACTTTTCCAGATTGAAAAACTTGAATACGTAAAAAGTCAATTAACCAAGTTTGTCCCATCATCGGTCAGCAAGTTGGTTGAGCAAAACCCTGATTCGGTGACTCTTGAGAAAGAAACGATGGATGTAACGATTCTGTTTATTGATATTCAAGGTTTTTCGAGTATCACAGAAAACTATGATCCAAGAATCGTCAATGATATGGTCGAAAACCATTTCTCAAGATATCTGGATTGCATCACACGACACAAGGGTGAGGTTAATGAGACAACCGGTGATGGCTTAATGGTAATTTTTAAAGAAGATACTCGGGACCAACATGCAAAAAAGGCTGTCATTGCAGGTTTTGAAATTGCCTCAGAAAACAAACGTCTTAATGATGAATATTCATACCCCTGGGGCACAGTGGATTTGCATGTAGGAATAAACACGGGTGAGGCTTTGGTAGGATTTACTAAAATGAAAAGCCTGGCGGGGGAACGATATACGTATACCGCTTCGGGATTGACAACTGTCTTGGCATCTCGCATAGGTGCCCTTTCTTCTGAAACCCGACTCTATGTTGGCATTGACACGTTTATTTGTGTTGAGGAAATCTGCGATTATGAATATGTGGGAGAAAAGAAGGTAAAAAATATCGAAGAACTATTACGAATTTACTGGATAAAAAGTATCAGTTCATAGCCACTGGTCAAAATCATTATTTAGCCTTCATCAAACCCATCAGAACGCTCCTTCATCTACCACATTTTGTGCTAGATTCACTAGGAGCAGAAGTGTAAATTAGGATGTAATCTAAACTTTCGCTGTGATCAAGGTGAGTTTACGCTTCTTATCATTATCTACATTCGGCCCTAACCTTTTGATCGTCTCCATTCAAGTCAAAATGGTTACTTAAAACCACACCCAGAGCCCCATTTGAACATTTCCCAATTTGGTGTTTTGGCCAAATAATATTTGGTGTTTTGGCCAAATATTGTGATTTCGCCAAAAGAACTGGCAGAAGCTAAAGAGTATAAACTATAGAATTCATGGATCTTTCCCGTTTCTTGCTGCTTCGGCATCACTCTTGCTCAAAGAAAACAGAATCCTAAATATTCGGGGGAGGTCAACAGGTGGGTGCAGAACACTATCCCAAGGTCAACTTCAAATGGCCTGTGGTTATAAAAAACGGAGAAAATCCAATAGAGGGAGTTACGCTAACCCTCAATCCCAATCAAGCATACATCCTTTGTGCAAAACCACTAAAGCTCTATGAAGTTCTTGAGATTATCATAGATGTTCCGGATTCGGACAGTTCTATTAGCGCTACCGCTGAGGTTGTATTTTCGAATATCTACGGTCCTGATGACCAAATAAGCCCACGCGGTATGATTGTTCGGTTTCTGGAAATCTCGAGCGATGACCGCAAAATCATAGCCAGAAAAGCCTTCGAGCATCTGAAATCGAAAGAAATAGATACCCTCAAGCTGGAGGCTTTACAGACCATAATCATTGGCCAAGATGAAATTGAACCAAAAGCTGCCTAAATGTGAGTGACCTTTTGGGGGAGGTATCACAATGGTCTTAGAACTCGTTATTCCTCTTGTATTTGCTCTTCTGCTTTCTTCCTTTCTCCTTTGGAGGTTTTTCAGTTTCAATACAATGGTGACAGTTCTGTTTATCATGGTGTCAGCTGTCCTTGGAGGCTTCTGCGAGCATCAGTGGCGCTTTGTAAATTGGTTGATGGTTCTTTTTAGCTGACTGCTGGAAGAACTCATGGGTGTGCACAACTTGGGTGTTTTTGAGTACTGGACATCTGAGGAAGGACGCGTCAGGGTACTGCTCAATTTCATCAATTATCAAGCGTCAGTGGAACTGCATCATAGCTTTGTTGAAAAAAGAGCATAAGGACTGGACTCATTTGCACTCAGTTTGACTATAGGGGTAGAGAAATCAGTATGTTGGACGAGAAGAGTTGTGAAGCTATGAATAAACCGTCAAGCGAAAGATGTGGAGAATGTGTTTGGTGGTATGAGGGACCTATCCTGTGCCAAGGGTGTCCTAACAATCCTGAAACGGAGACAAAGGAGATCGGGGGTAATTAATGTCTAAGCAGGCGAAAGATTTCAAGTCATGTCCATACTGTGGCACTGATGAGTTTGGAGACGAGGAGGTACAGCTTAGGCTCACCTCAACCTCCAATGGTCACTTTACCATTTTTTGTTCTTGCGGTGCTACGGGACCAATAAGAGATAGTGAGCAGAGGGCAATAGAAGCATGGAATACAAGGGACCATGGTGAGCCCGATCTGTCCCAACAACCATTCCACTCTTCAATAGGTAAGGCAGAAGTAGGTATCAAGGGAAATCTCAAGTCATTAGGTCTTTCTACTATACTGCAAATTCTATCATCCGAGGA
>PPDG01000301.1 GCA_002899795.1 Desulfobacteraceae bacterium
CACGCCCATCTTCGTGGTCTCGCGACAGCAATTCATGAAATATCCGGGTTAATATTGCAGATCCCGCCATCGGAATCGGGATAAAATGCGCTTCTAAGGAGGAAGTTAACTATGGATCGCTTTCCCATAACTCGGGAAGGATATAATCGCTTGCGCACCGAGTTGCAACGCCTTGAGAGGGAAGAACGGCCTCGAGTTATCCAGGCGATAGCAGAGGCTCGTGAGCATGGCGACATCAGTGAAAATGCTGAGTTTGAGGCAGCCAAGGAAAGGCAGGCTTTAGTTGAGGGCAAAATCAACGATCTTCATTCTAAGCTCGGCCAGTGTGAGATAGTTGAGGTGTCGGAGGGCTCAGTTGACCGAGTGATCTTCGGTAGTACAGTGGACCTGGAAGACCTTGATACCGGAGAAGAAGCGCGGTACCGCCTAGTGGGACCATATGAAGCAGATCTGGCTCAAGGAACGATTTCAGTGACATCACCCATCGGCCAGGCCCTGATAGGCAAAGAGGCTGGAGATGATATTAGGGTTCAAACCCCTGGTGGCGTAAAAAACCTCGAAATCCTTGATATCGATTATGCCGAACAATCATAAAGAGCAGGCTAGTCTGGAAAAACTAAGGCAAATTCTGGAGACGTTGACAGAAGAGGTGTCACCGCTTTTTCCGGATGATTCAGCCCAACTGAGTTCATGGCGTCGCAGCCTCGAAGCCGTATCTGAGTCTCTACAAGATCAGACTTTGAGGATAGCTGTTGTGGGCCCGGTTAAATCCGGCAAGAGCACTTTCATCAATTCAATGCAGGGTCGAGATCTGCTCAAGAGGGGCGCTGGAATCGTTACCGCCTTTATCACCCGCATTCGTGTGGGCCCGGAGGAGAAGGGGTGGGTTGAAATCAAGTCCTGGGAAGAAATAAATGCAGAAGTCAATGAGGCTCTGTCTGTGGTGGCGCTGCCACGAGGTTTTGAAGGAATTGAGTCCATAGACCTGCGCCGGGATGAGGATCGCCACACCCTGCGCCAGTACATCCAGGAGCTCAAACAGGATAGCCTGACAGGCCGCGAAACATTCGATCCCAACATAGTTCTGATCAACGGTTATTTGAACGGATATGGTACGCTGAGCGCCCACGTCAAGGATGAGCCGGTTCTGTTGGAATTCAATGCAGATGAGCTTGATCGACATCAGGATTTTGTCAGCCAGGAATCGCAGGCAGTATACCTTCGGGATATGGAACTGCAATTACCCATATCGTGGTTGGGGGAGATGGTGGAAATCGGTGACTGTCAGGGTAGTGATTCACCCAATCCCCTCCATTTTGCCATGCTGCAGGAATACTTACTTGGAAGTCATTGCATCCTCTACCTCATCAGCAGCCGGGTAGGGATTCGGCAGGCTGACCTGAAACTCATCGAAGCCATAAAGATACTCCGACTGCTTCCGCAGACCCTCTTCATTGTAAATGTTGATTTGGACGAACACGGCAACATGGAGAGTCTGGAAGGACTTCAGGAGAGGATCGCTGAAGAGCTTGGACTGCTGGTGCCAGAAGCCAAGATTTACGCTTTCTCTGCCCTGTTTCAGCTACTGGAGACAGCAAACAGTACGGACGAGTTGTCTGCACGGGAAGGGAGGCGGTTAGAGGGCTGGCATGAAGAGCAGGCAATGGTGGAGCTCTCGCGGTGTGGATATGAGGATTTTTGTAATGATTTAAAAAGTTTGGTGAATCGCGAACGAGGTCGAGTTCTTCACGGGTCCGTTTTGAGCCACCTGCAACGGGTAAGCCAGAGCATGAAAGACTCGGTTAATACCCGGCAGAGACTACTGTCCAGAGACCAGGCAGAACTCGAAGCTTTGGCTGCTGAGGTCAAAGTCCGCCAACAATCTGTGATGGCGGCTCTTAGCACTGTTGAACATACCTTGGACGGGTTGCGCAATTCATTGAAGGAACAAGTCAGGTCTGCGGTTGATTCCTATTTTGACACCAAATACGGCCCTATCATCACTGACACCATGCAATTGGTCGAAAACTATCAGGTGGACAGTTTTGGTCAGGGCAAACCGGAGGAAGGCAGGAAGTGGCTCACCAATCTTTTCCTGTTTTACCAGGATTTTAGGCAGACGCTATCTCGCCATATCATCGACAAGGTCAATCTCAGAATTATCGACTTTGCCAAAAACGAGGAAGAGTTGATCGAAAAAAAACTTATGGAGACGGCTACTGGCTACTGGGATCTGCTGGGGCAGGCGCTCCGACAATACCAAAAAACCTTAACAGACTCTGGTTTAACGCTGAGCCAGGTGGCACCAGAGACAATGCCGCAGCCGCAGAAGCCAGGGATAACACCGCCACCCTTTTCTGCTTTTATCCAGCGTTCTGAGGCCTTAGGCCGGGGATCTCTATTGCTCAGGTTCGGTTTGAGACGATTGCGTCACCTTTTCTCAGGACTGAAGAGTCGGGTTCTCCGTCGGGACACAACAGATATGGCAGGGTCTAACGAAGAGGTGTTTCGGGAAGCTGTTGCTCTCGTCAAGAAAGAAACTCAGAAAGAGCTGCTCAGCTCATTTAGAGACTATCGCCAAAACTTGAAGTTTGCCTATCTTTTTACCTTCACAGAGATGTACACTCAGGCCCTTATCCAGTTATTTCGAGATTTTGGCGATGCGACCATGGTTGATATTAGCCACATTCAGGAGGCGGCCCACAAAAGGGTTAGCAGCCAGAGTGATACCACAGAGGATTTGGCCATTGTCAACCACCGTTTGCAGTACGCCGAAGAGAACTTGCGCCAGCTAGCAGAAAATCTGGAGATCTAGTGCTGGCGAGCAGGGGGTTTGAAAGGACGTGCCAGCCCTGTAGGAAAGAAGCAATCCAACAAACAAAGTGACGCGGGGACGCGGAGCAAGAAAAATGCAAGAGAAAGATAGCTTATAC
>PPDG01000571.1 GCA_002899795.1 Desulfobacteraceae bacterium
CAATACACGCCATCGACGGCTCGGTCAGCTACAGTCTGGAATGGAAGGGACTCAAGTTCGTATTCGGTGGCGACACCATCCCGAACAAGTGGTACGACAAATTCGCGAAGAATGCTGATCTTGCTATTCACGAATGCTTTATGCCCCCTAATCTGATGATGGAGAAGTACGGGTTCAGTGCGGTAGCAGCACTTAATGTTGCGACAGGCGTTCACACGCCCCCGGCATCATTCGGCAAAGTGATGAGCGGAATCAAGCCGCGTATGGCAGTTGCCTATCACTTCTTTAATGACTTTGACACGCGCTATCCCATTCAGGAGGGCATCCGCAGAACCTACGACGGCCCGCTGACCATGGCGACTGACCTGCTGGTCTGGAATGTCACGAAGGACGATATTCGTGTACGGCAAGTCATAGTGGACGATGAATCATGGCCAGCCAAATCGCCCACAAAGCCGGACGAGCCAGATGCTTCAGCCAAAGTTGATTTCTCTGCCTTTATAAAGGGCGGCAAAATGGATATGAGTGAAACGCTTGGTCCACTCATGGAAAAGTTCAAAAAGGAGAACAACCTGAAATAATGACACGACTGCGTAGTGGCAGTGATGAGGATGTTAATAACGTAGAAATCCACCGCCGGCTGTGCCGGTGGTGGATTCTTTCCTTTGCCTACTTCCGAGGTAAAGAATGCATTGCGCCAACTCTACCTTTCCTCATAGAATGCGGACATGAAAAGAACATCTCTTCTTATCATTTCTTTTCTTATCTTCTTCTGTTGTATTTTTCGAACTACAGCGCAGGCAGACTGGATTAATCTATCCGGTGCGGAAAGCGCGCCCAATACCGCCGAGATCTATATCAATGACGATCACGTAAGGATTGAGCTCGAGATCTTCGTACATGACATGGTGACCTTTGAGCGCCTCATTCCCGATGATTTCTTCAAAGGAACCAATATAAAAAGACCTGCCCTTGCTGAGCGCATGCGGCTGTTTTCCGAAGAAGACTTTCAGATAATCGATGACAAGGGGCGGAACCTGCAGGGTGAGCTGAAGCTTATCGAGCCCCGCTTCAGAAAAGAACGTCCCTCGCTTTATGCCGGAAAGATCAATCCCTATACGGGCCAGCGGATTCCGGGACCGCCGGAGGACAAGCGTGTACTCTATGTCGAGCTTGTCTATCCCTTTAAGAAGAAACCCACTTCATTGACCTTCATTCCCCCTCTGGATGAAAAATTCAAAACAAGCAAGGTAGCTATCGGCTTCATTACCTACCACAATCGTGTGCCGATTAATGATTTCAGATACTTATCCGAGCCGTCCACGGTGACACTTGACTGGGATGATCCCTGGTATTCGGAATTCGATAAAAAAGCCTTGAAACGGTGGCAGCGCGGCGGCGTCATGTCCTTTCTCTACATTGAGCCCTATGAAGTGCGGCATGAGATCCTTGCTCGGGTGAAAGACCTTGAAGCCTGGATTGACCTCGGCCTGAGGGGTAATGAATTTATCGAAGAAGATGAAAACGAGCAATTGAAGAAGCGGGTGGGTGAGTTTTTTCTACAACGGGACAAGGTCCTCATCGATGGGAAGCAGTTACGGCCGATCTTGGACCGCACCGCCTTTGTCAAGTACACCATGACGCGCACCTTTTTCATTGAGCAGCCCGAGCAGTTGCCGATCAATACCGCTCTGGTGGGAGTGATCATTACCTATCTCACCGAGGGGATACCACAGGAGGTCACAAGCGAGTGGGACCTCTGGTCGGATCGCGTACAAAAGGTTCCGGCCGATGCAGTCGATCCGGCCGGCCCCTTTCCCTCCCACGTCACACCCGACGACAATATCCTGACCTGGACCAATTTTCTCAAGACATATAAGATACCGACGGTTGCCAAAATAGAAGTGGCCGAGTCGCTGACAACCATGAAAATACCTCTTGCCAGCGCTCTTTGCCTGCTGGCGGTGCTGCCTCTTGGCTTGCAGATCAGGAAACGTAGGAAGAATGGTAAACCGCTCAGCCTGTACATAGGCTTGGTGGTGGTGTTGATTGCCGGCAGTGTTCTGCTGTATCCGCTTCTCAAGGTTGCCGTTGCCAAACCGGCTGCCATGGTACCGAAGATGAGCGACAAGGATGCGGTTGTCGTCTTGGACAGTTTGCTCAAAAATATCTATCGGTCCTTTGATTTCCGGGAAGAAGAAGCTGTCTATGACCGGCTGGCAACCAGTGTGAGCGGGGATTTGCTCTCGGAAATCTATTTACAGAACCGAAGATCCCTGGTGGTGACCCAGGCAGGTGGCGCCCGAGCCCGGGTGAAGGAGGTGGAGATCCTGGATGTCGATATCAATCACCTCAAGGACCGTCCCCTGGGGTTATTGTTCCACGCCAAGTGGACTGCCATGGGTACGGTGGGCCACTGGGGCCACATCCACATGCGCAAAAATCAGTATGAGGCCAACATCAACGTGGAACCGGTGGACGGGGCCTGGAAGATCACCGACCTGGAACTGCTGGAAGAGAAACGAATCGATTCTTATGCTGGATCAAAAACATAAAGGAATTAGCCGCAGACAGACGCAGACGAACACAGATTTTTGAGCCGAGCGACCTGCTCGGCTCAAAGTTGAATTACTTGAAAGCAATAGGAATACAAGTTGGCCTTTTGGTCAACATGAAATATCCAAAGGCTGAGATAAAAAGAATGGTTTTCAACTTCCCCGAAGGGCATGACAAATAATATCCGGCCACGTCGGCCGGATATTGTCTGCGGCCGTCTGTGGCTAAATACCTAGTTCTAGGCGTGCTGTTTCGGAATTAGCCGCAGACAGACGCGGACTTTTTGTTCGGCCGACTTGGCCGAACAAAAGGTGCAATCGCTTCGCGAAATGACCCGAACATCAAGAAGAGATAAAAAAGATGGCTCTCAATTTGCC
>PPDG01000397.1 GCA_002899795.1 Desulfobacteraceae bacterium
CTCCCACCCTTCGGGCGGGTTCCCAGTTTCGCAATTCGAAATCATCACTTGTACAGTTTCGTTATTTCATCCACAGCGAATTCGGGCAGAGATCTCATATCCCCTTCCGCTTCCTGCAATTGTAGTCCTACCTCAGGAGGCACAATTTCGCCTATTACTCTTGCTTGAATACCTGCCTTATCGTATTCGCGAATAAGATCCGAAGCCACTTCCGCCGGTAGAGTGAGAAGAAGGGCGCCAGAAGAGATCGCCCCCAGGGGGTTGAGGCCGAACTGTTGGCAGAGTGCCTCTGTCTCAGGTAGCACTGTAATGGCGGTTGCCTCCACCACGGCGCCGCAGTTGGAAGCCATGCATATTTCCCTAATCCCGGTGGCCACCCCACCTTCAGTGGGATCGTGCATGGCATGCACCGTAAAATTGCGAGCCAGCGTTGCTTCACGCACAACACTGATCCCAGGGGCAAAGAGAAAATCCTGACTTCTTTTCGTCATTTCGGCTCCGTGTACCGCCCCCACCTCCTCCGCCTTCTCGGTGGCAATGATTGCAGTTGCCTCAATAGCCGCTACCTTTATCAGTACGAGAGCATCCCCCGCTTTGGCATCACTGCTCCGGCACAAGTGTTCAGGGGCAACCTCGCCAATCATCTGCCCGGCCACCAGCACAGAGTTCACCGCCGGGCTTACCTCTGTATGCCCACCCACCCAGAGAACATCCATCTGCCGGCAGGCATCCTGGATCTCCGCAAAAAGGGCTTCAACGTCTTCTATTCTGGTCTGCCCCTCCGGCAAAATAATTGCTGCTGAATAGTAGCGTGGTGTGCCACCGCAGGCTGCTATATCATTAGCGTTTACGCACACCGAATACCAGCCGCAGTGCTCCGTAGCGAAGGTGATGGGATCAGTGGTAACCACCAGGTATCGATCGCCCTGATCAATTACCGCAGCATCCTCTCCCACTGCGGGTCCTACCACCACATCTGGCGCCTGAGAAGTATAGCCCAGGAGTCTTTCTAAGGCTTCAGGTCTAAGTTTGCCCGCAGGCAGGATTTCAGCAGCCATCATATTCTCCTGTATCATGTATAAATCACGGCTGCCTGCCCGCCATCGCTCTAGCTCAGGCGAGGCGGGCGGGGAAAGCCGCTCCCACAGCTTTTTCACTTTCTATAGCATAGTGCCCACAGGAACGGCAATGTAGGGTGACCAACAAGCAAAGAACATTTTGTGTTATATTGCCGCCATGTCGACAAAGGCAACCATCAAAAGCACTGGGCCCACTATCTACTCCATCGGCCACGGTAACAGAGGCAGCGAGACATTCTTGGCCTTGCTGCAAAATCATGGAATCAAATTCCTTGCCGACGTCCGATCTTACCCCAGCTCTAAACGTAATCCGCACTTCAGCCGGGAAACCCTTGAGCATGCAGTCGGCAAAGCTGGCATCTCCTACACCTGGTTCCCCGAGCTGGGCGGCTTTCGGAGAACAGGCCTCGGCAACGAGTCACCACATGTTGCCCTCAAAAGCACTGGGATTCGCAACTATGCAGACTACATGGCCACTGAGCCGTTCCGTGCCGCTGGGGCCAGGTTAAGCGGCCAGGCAAGTCTGGGCCCCACTTGCTTCATGTGTGCTGAGACCTTACCCCAGAAGTGTCATCGGTCATTACTTGCAGATTACTTATTGATGCATGGTATCGAGACCATCCACATTCTTGACGGCCATCGTACCACGGCGCATCACCTCTCACCCCTGGCTACAGTGAACAAGAACCGAATCATCTATAACCGCACGCAATCTATACAAATGGAACTGAACGAAAATGATTGATTTCAAGAATCCTAAAGAAGTGGCAAGTATCATTGACCAAACTCTGTTGCAACCTACGGCCACCAGCGATCAGGTTCAGGAATTTTGTCAAGAGGCTGCTGCCCTGGACTTCGCTGCTGTGTGTATTGCACCGAACTGGGTTCGGTTGACTGCCAAAATCATGAAAGCCAGCAGGGTCCGGATATGCACCGTTGCCGGCTTCCCTTTTGGCTTTGAGCCTTGGGAACTCAAGGTGCAGACCGCGCAAGCCGCCCTGGCTGCCGGCGCTGATGAAATTGATTACGTGGTCAATTTGGGTGCGGTCAAAGGTGGAGATTATGAGCTCATTGCTGCCGAAATGGAGGCAATGCGGCGGGCCGCTGACAGTGTGGTGATAAAGGTCATTCTGGAAACCGGTTATCTCACCCAACAAGAAAAGAGAAAACTTTGCCAGTTGGCGGTGGACACAGGCTTGGACTACGTCAAAACCTCCACCGGCTTCGGACCAACTGGTGCATCTGTGGATGATGTTAAACTTCTCGCTGAATGCAGCCAGGGCATAATCAAGGTGAAGGCTGCGGGTGGAATTCGAACCCTGCAGGATCTGGAGGAGATGGTGGTAGCGGGTGCCCACCGTATCGGCACCAGCGCCGGCAGGGAAATCGTTGCCGAGGCTGCCGCTGGCGGCAAGTAAGAGGTAAGCGGTGAGCAGGAAGTAGAAAAAAAGGGTTGCTGGTTAATCGCTAATATGAGACATAAACACTTTGCTTGTCTATGAGCAGGAGATGCTTATCTTATAAAAGGTTGGCAAGTAGATAATATTGATGGAACGGATGCTACATTGGAGGAGACATGATCATTGAACAAATTCAAGTGGGAAACTTTGCGGTCTTTGCTTATGTTGTGGGTTGTCCGGAAACCGGCGAGGGAATCGTAATCGATCCAGCAGACCAGGTGGAAGTCCTTTTGAACGTTGCCAAGAACAGGCAAATTGACAAGATCAAATACATCGTAAATACACACGGCCACGCTGATCATGCCGGCGGCAACAGGGAAATGAAAGAGCGTACCAACGCCCAGATTGTGGTCCACAAAGATGATGCTGAACGACTGGCCAATCCATCGGCTTTGGCCATCCAGATGTTTCAGTGTGAAACCTCACCCCCGGCAGATATAACTGTTGAGGAGGGAGACCGGATCGAATTCGGCAACCAATCCCTCGACGTCATCCACACCCCCGGCCACACCCCTGGAGGGATCTGCCTCTATACCAACGGTTACGTATTCACCGGGGACACTTTGTTCATCGGTGGAATCGGGCGTACCGACCTTCCTGGCGGATCAATGGCCCAACTCATTCAATCAATCAAGAACAAGCTTATCGCCTTGCCGGATGACACTTTGGTCTTCCCCGGCCACAACTACGGATTTTCGCCCCAATCTACTATCGGCCAGGAAAAGCAATCCAATCCTTTTGTTCGATGAGGTCAGTTGTCAGTGGCACGTCGTAGTAGAATAGCTCAAAGCGCTATTCTACAGCGTGCAGCTGGCAGAAAATCTCATACCGCCAATCAATAGTTGCTGCCTGCTGAACCTCATTGCTCTATGCATAATCCACCATTTTGGCCTAGTTCTTGCTCTTGATTTCTGTTAGCCTTGCCCTGGACTGCGAGTGAGCTAGTCTCCATCCGGAAACTCCGGATGGGCCAGCAAGCATTCTGCTGGACAGTAGCTAAAGTTTGTGAGGCTGTTGTAAAAATCCGAAAGCTTTGGGTATCACTGATGACCACGTACGAGTTGCTTGTTGTCAAAGGACCCGGGAAGGGTCAAGTCTATCCGTTGGAGGGCGACGAAGAAGTCATTATAGGGCGAGATCAGTCCTGCGACCTCTCTTTTGACGACAGGACGCTCTCCCGTCAACATGTCAAGATCGTAAAAGACGGCGACAGTCTTACCGTTGAAGATCTAGACAGCGTGAATGGTCTTCTGTTAAACGGTATGCGGGAAAGCAGTGCCGAGCTAAAAGTGGACGATCGGTTAACCCTCGGAAACATTGAGCTACTCGTGCGGCCAGCAGGCGAAAAGGCTTCCCCGCTCGAGAGGCTTGCCCCTCCTATCCCATCCGCAGACGAACCCACCCTGCTGCATCAGCCCCCAGGTCAGCGGCTCGTAACCAGTGAGGAATCTGAGCCAGACTCCATCATGAGCATTACCCAGTCTTTAAGTTCTTCTATGCTCATGGACCTTCTCGGTCGCAGCCATCAAAGTTTGGGAGCCATGTACCGGGTAACCCGTATAGCCAGCTCCATTTTTGATCTGGACGTTCTTCTCAACAAGATCCTCGACGAAACATTCGCCTCCATCCGGGCCGAACGCGGGTTTATCCTTCTCATCGACCCCAATAGTGATCAACTGGAAATCAAGGCCTCACGCTGGCAAAATATAGAAGGCCTCGACCACAACATCAGTATTAGCCAGAACATCATTTCGCACGTTCTGGACAAGAAAGAGTCGGTGCTCATCGCTGACGCCATGGCCGATTCCAAGTTCGGCCTCGCCGAGAGTGTGGTGCTGCATAATATACGCTCGGCCATGTGCGCGCCGTTGCGTGGCCGGACCCGGATTGTCGGCATCATCCACGCAGATACCACTGGCGCCGACGAATTCAACCAAGAGGACCTTATGCTCCTGGATGCCATTGGCAATGCTGCTGGGACTGCAGTGGAAAACGCTCAGCTCTACAAGGACAAGATCCAGAATGAACGACTTGCGGCCATGGGCCAGGCCATCTCGGGGCTGTCCCACTACATCAAAAACATTGTTGCGGCCATGGACACCTCCCATGCCATGATAGAAAAGGCACTGGTTGCTGAGGATCTGAGTATAATCGACCGGGTGTGGCAGATTCTAAGGCGCAGCAATCAGCGCATAAGCAACCTCGTGCTGGATATGCTTGCGTACTCCAAGGAGAGGAAACCTGACACCCAACCCTGCCCGTTAAACGATGTTTGTAAAGAAGCTGCGGAATTGTGTCACGACCGCATTAAGACAAAACACGGAAAGCTACACCTCGACTTGGACCCCAAACTTCCGAAAATCCAGGCTGATCCGCAAGGTATTCACCGCTGCTTGCTCAACCTGCTCACCAATGCAATTGACGCCCTGGATGAAGATGGGGGTGAGGTGAAAATCAGCACCCAGAGCCAAGGCGAAAATGAAGTTCTGATCACAGTTGAGGATAATGGCGCCGGCATACCTGAAAAGATCCGCCAACGGATCTTCGACGTCTTCTTCAGCACCAAGGGAAGTCAGGGAACAGGGTTGGGCTTGGCGGTGACCAAGAAAATAATAGAAGAGCACGGGGGTGTTATAGAAGCCGAATCCACACCCGGCCAGGGAAGTAAATTGACCATCAAGCTCCCGGCGGGAGAAACAGCAGGCAGCGGGCAGGAGGCAGCAAGCAGCGAAGATACAGGTTCTGCTTAGCCGCTAATTTCTCTTCCAATGATCACTTCTCAGTGACTTCTCCACATTTTCTTAGCTCTTGTAAAACTCAGATTTGAATAAACAATTTCAGGTGGGTATAAAAAGGTAAGAATATTTGACAGAGGATAGTTCAATGCTGCCAGCTGCAATCTGCCCGCTGCCAGCTGACCTTCTATTCTCCTTTGAGGTGAACTATTCTCGATATCTCTTCAAGGGTAGTTACTCCCTTCGCCGCCTTCTCCAAACCATCGCGATATAAGGTGCGGAGATCACCAGTCTTTAATGCCGCCTTGCGAATGTCCGTATCACTGCTTCTCTGGTTAATGAGATCTCTAATCGCATCTGTCACCAGAAGCAACTCATAGATACCTACTCGGCCGCGGTATCCACTAAAGCGGCAGCCCTGACAACCTCGGCCCCGAAAAAATGTCCTACCCTTGGCTCGTTCGGCAATGCCGAACTGCTCCAGATCTTCTTCAGAAGGAACATAAGGCTCCTTACAAGATCGACAAACGGTGCGGGCCAGACGCTGGGCCAGAACGCCGGTGACACCGGAGGAAATGAGAAAGGGTTCAACCCCGATGTCGAGTAATCTGGTTATGGAGCCGGGCGCATCATTCGTGTGCAAGGTGCTGAAAACCACGTGCCCGGTGAGAGAGGCTCGCACAGCCATCTGGGCGGTTTCCAGGTCTCGGATCTCTCCCACCATGATCACGTCCGGATCTTGGCGGACAATGGCCCGCAGTCCGGCTGCGAAGGTAACCCCCCCCTGCGGGTTGACTTGGGTCTGGCGAATCCCTTCGAGTCGATACTCCACTGGATCCTCGATGGTGATTATGTTGAGCGCTGGATCGCGGACCGTATCCAGTGTCGCATACAGGGTGGTGGTTTTGCCACTCCCCGTTGGTCCGGTGACGAGAACCATACCCTGGGTCGCTTTTACCAGTTTGATATATGAGTCAAATATGGCGGGGGGCAATCCAAGAGATTTAAGTTCCAATATGGTGGCGGTTGGATCCAGTATCCGCATGACCAGGTTTTCCCCATAAATTGTGGGGAAAGTTGAAAGGCGAACCTCAACTCGCTTACCGTCAGACCCAGCAAAAAAACGCCCGTCCTGTGCCGTTCGCTTTTCAGTAACATCAACTTCAGCCCACACCTTAAATCGAGAGGTAATAGCCTCCTGGATGGTTTTAGGGATCTTGTTGATCTCGTGCAGCATTCCGTCGATGCGGTAGCGCACCTTTACATCGTGCTCACCCGGCTCGATATGTATGTCGCTGGCCCCATCTCTAACCGCCTGCTGAATGATCAGGTTGGCCAACTTGATCACAGGGGCTTCCCCAATCTCGGCTGCCACTGCCGGATCTTTACTTGCGGTTTTCTCTCCTTCTTCCTCAGCGACGCCAGCTATTAGCTGGGTGATGGACTCATCCATTCGATAATAATGGTCCAGACATTTTTCAATCTTATCCTCGGTAGAAATCACCGTCTCGATCTCGCATCCGGTCCTTGAGCGCAGGTCGTCAACTGCAATGAGGTTGAACGGATCAGCCATTGCCACAGTGAGGGCGTTGCCTATTTTGAAGATGGGCAGTGCCAGATAGGCTCTGGCAATCCTCTCAGGGACCAGTTCGATTACTTTAGGATCAAGGGCGTAGTTGTCCAAATCCACATACGGAATCTGCCGCTGCTGCCATATCGCTTGGGCGACATCCTCGGCGGTGACAGCTCCCATGGCCACCAGCACCGCTCCAATGCGTAATCCTTTTTCTGTCTTTTGTCTCTCCAGCGCAGCCTGCAGCTGTTCCTCTGAGATCAGCCCTTCATCTCGAAGGATTTCACCCAGCCGCTTCCTCTTCATTCTCAAGCCTCATTCTTAATGCTTGCTTGTGATCAGAACACAGAGCTTTTTATTCCCGAAACTTAACCTGTTCATATTTCAGGGCAAAACTATCAGAAACCATGAGCAAAAACCAGGCCAAATTTTCAGCAGGCAGCAGGCAGTAGAAAAAGGGGGGAGACAGACGAAATAAGACAGACGGCAGCAGACATAGAAAATGTTGGAGGTTGGAGGAGCGGCCCTGCGGGCCTCAAGGTTGGAGGCAAAACTAATGAGTCAGTTGTCCGTTGTCAGTGGTCCGTTGCAAGAGAAGCATAGTGCATAGAGATTCAGCAGGCACTAGGCACTGAAGAGTGAGGGATCGGACTCAAAAATGAAGAATCCAGGAGGCAAAAGCATGAAGACTGTCATTCTCTCCTGGATTCTGACTACTGGCCATTATACGCTTTACCTTGCGCCTTGGGCCTTGTGCCTTACGCCTTAGTTACTCGATGCTTCCTCAAGAGTGCGTACCCTGTCCTTCACTTTTTCTCGTAGTTGCGGATAAGCTGAAGGGTTGGAGACAAGAAACTGGCGGTAGTGAGTGATGGCTTCTTCATGTTGACCCTGACCTTCCAGCAACCGACCAAGATTGTAATGAGCTTCCGCATTTTCCGGGTCGTTGGCGAGCACCCGCTCCAGGGTGCGGCGGGCCAATCCACCTCGACGAAGCCGTTCATATACCAGGGCCAGGTTGATTTCGCTCTGGCTGTTTCCGGAATTCAATTGCAAGGCCTGCTCATAAGCGGCACGAGCTTTATCGAAATTCTTCAACTTGTAATAGATAATCCCCAGATTGTTGTAGCTGCGATAAAAGCGGGGGTTGATGCTGATAGCCTTTTCGTAGGATTTGGCAGCCATTTTCAGACTGCCCTGCTTCTCGTAGCAAACCCCAATATTATTGTAAACTTCAGCGCTCATGGGCTCATATTTGATTACCTTCCGGTAAGCGTTAATAGCCTCTTGCCACTTCATGGCTCTTTGGTAGGTTACCGCCTGCCGATACAAATGGGCGGCTTCAGCTGTTGTCTCTGCATGCAAGTTCACCACGCCGGTCTTTTTGGTATTGAGGAGATGTCCATGATTTATTCCTGCAATCAGCACCGGCTCTGGCTTCTTGGGTGCGGCTGCAGAAGTTATCTCCTCAACCTTTTCTTTGTCCGCGGGCGGGGCTTTGGGATGGCGAGTCTCCCCGGCGGAAACCTGTTCGTCGTGGGCTTCAACCTGCTCTGCCGATTTGACACTTACCAGGCCAACTTTGATCTTGCTGTTGGGCTGCCGCGGCTGTTCTGCAGCTTGGGGCGATGACTCTCGTGGTTCAATGGCAGCTTTGGTGGCTGCTGGCTCAACCTTTTCTTCTTCCACGGCGGGCGCTTTGGGGTGGCGCGTCTCCCCGGTGGAAACCTGCTTCTGTTGAATGGCAACCTGCACCACTTTCGGCTTCACCGGAGTGCGCTGCTCTACGTCTCCATCACGAGGTGGCAGAGCTTCTGAATCGGCAGCACTACGTAGGGGTTTTGCCGGCGGTGTAATCTTGTCAAAGATCACCTTCTGTGGAGACGCGGTCACAGCTTCAGCAGGTTTACTCTTCCCGGCTCGCCACTGGATCACACCGTAGACAGCCACACCAACAACAGCTACGGCGAGCAGGATTGTTAAGCCCAAGAGGAGTAGTCGCCGCTTTTTGTGCTGATCCTCTTGACCTGCAAGTCTCCCCGGCACCACTGGCGGTTGCTTGCGTCCCGCCCGCTGTTCAGCCACTCTTTTTAAAGAGTCGGAAATGAGACTCACTTTGAAACTCCTTCTAGGTCAGGATAGATCCACTGCACGTAGTGCGGTAGATCATCTCTGCAAAGTCGCGAAACTAGTAAATTCGAAATACGAAACCCGAAGCACGAAACAAATCCGAAATTCGAATTTACCAATGTTCAAAACGGAATAATCTTAAGAGTTACAGGTTTTGGTCATTTGGATTTAGATAATTTGAACATTGTTTCGGATTTCGATATTCGGATTTCGGATTTACCTCCCTGTGAAATACCCTCTGACCTTTCAATCTCCGAGATTAAGGCTTCTTAACCTCCTGGTCCTTTGCGCTTTCCTTATGAGTCGCGATTTGCCGAGCCCTGTGGAATTCCCTCCGTTGACTCAGCTGGTGAGCCATTGCCTGCGCCTCACTTTTATCCTTGAATTTTCCCACCAACACCCTGTACCAGACTCCCATTTCGCCCAAATCGATCCAGGCCACCCAGGCATCGAAACCGCGATTTTGCAGCTCCCGCATTCTTGCCTCAGCTACTTCCGGATCTTTAAACGACTCTACTTGCACGGTGTACACATAGGGCGGCTTCAGTACATATTGCGGGAATTCTACCTTCTTTGTAGCGCTCTCAACTTTAGCGGCCGAATACTGCCCTGTTTTCTTTGCTTTGGCTTCGCCTTCAGCTTTTCTCATAGAGCGCTTCACCTCGGCATCACCAGACAGATCCTGCAACGACTCTTCCTGGTCTCGGCGCGAGGCCGAAGTAAGGTCCCCGGACTCTGTCCAAATCCGATTGCGTACTACAGCCTGTTCTGGCTGTGGAATCTCACCCCGGATGAATTGGCGTGAATAATTAACCGGGGCAAAAGTCTCTTGAGTCAAACTCTCTTGCACATAACGTTTCAACTTCTTCCGAACTGCCGGGACCAGCAGCAGCGACATTCCTATGAGCACCAGAAGAAAGGCAACAGGGGCATGCCGCCATTTCCGGCCAAACCAGAGGAATGCCCGGTGACGACTGCTCGGAAATCTGCCGCTCAGACTCTGCCGCCCTTCCAGCACATGAACACGTTTTATCTTACGGCTTTCCCTTAGATAGGCGGCCAACAGGGAGCGCTCGGCAATTATATTCATGAGTCGAGGCACCCCTCTTGAAAACCGGTAGATCTCTCTGTGCGCCCCCTTCTCGAAGGCAGTGCTCCCCGCAGCTCTTGCCATGTTCAGACGATGCTGCAGATACCTTCTTGCCTCCTGTCTGTCCAGCGGCCTGAGGTGGTAGCGAATCGAGATACGCTGCTGCAAGTGGCGAAGCTCAGACTTTTCCAGCTTGACCGGCAGTTCCTCGCTCCCAGCCAGGATAATCTGAATCAGCTTTTCTTTATCGGTCTCTAAATTGGAAAGGAGCCGAACCTGCTCCAAACAGTTGGTAGAGAGATTTTGCGCCTCATCGATGATCAGCACCGCTGTCTTGCCTGCAGCCAGCGTCTTCAAAAGAAAACTATTGAGCACATCCAGCAACTCTTTTCTGGTGGCCCCCGTGGCCGGCAAGCCGAAGTCCTCCAAAATGGCTTTTAGCAGCTCCGTTTCGTTGAGCAGGGGATTGAGGATGAGGGCGGTGGTGACCTCGTGGGGGTCAAGTCGCTCCATTAGTGCCCGGCACAGTGTGGTCTTGCCAGTACCGGTATCACCGCTGATGAGTACAAAGCCCTCTTTTTGGTGAATGCCATAGAGAAGATGGTCCAGGGCCTCCCGGTGCTTCTCACTGAAAAAGAGAAACCTGGGGTCAGGAGTCAACCCGAAAGGTTTTTCACGGAGGCTAAAAAACTCTAAGTACATATTACGATCTCATGGCCTGAAATAATCTATCGGCCGGGCATCTTCCTGCCCAAGCAAAGCCAATTGCCTATTGTGTTTGCTGGTCACTTAATAAAGCCGCTTAGCAGTCATCACCTTAGGGTTGAGTAAAATTACCAACTCAGTCTTTTCTGCTTGTCGGTTGGTGGACCCGAACAGAATGCAGGAAAGAGAGTTCCGTGTTTCTTGGTCTTTTTCCTGCAAGAGACCAGCAATGACGATGGTTTGTCCGTCTAGCACCTTCACAACCGTGTCTGTCTCACCAATTTGAAGAAGCGGAAACTCAGAACCGTCCGGCGCTCTCACCCTATCGAACTCTGCAGTTATGCTGGGGTGGATGTTCATGATAATCTGTCCATCAGGAGCGATTTGTGGGGTTACGTCCAGGATGACGCCAACATCAATGGTGTTGGGAGTAAAAGACTGCAAGACATTTTCTGAGGTCTGGCTTATCTCAGAGGTAAAATATACATCCTGCCTGCCAATTTTGACAATCACCTTCTGGTTGTTGAGGGTGGCTAGCCTGGGACTGGCCAGCGCCCTCACCTTGCCTTGCATCTCTAACGCTTTGACTAATTCTGCAAAGACAAATTCGGTCCCGGCAAGCGACTTGGAATCACTGACAATTGCCAGCACACCTTTGGTGCTAGCTGTCCCACCATCGATGTCCCAGGAGAGTGACAAGCGGGAGATGTCTAGATTTAGTAATTGCTCTTGGATTTTGTCCCAGCGGATACCGGTATCGAACTCTTTGCTCAGAGCCACTTCCAAGAAACGGGCCTGGATGAGAACTTGACGTAGACTATGAGCCTCCATCTGCTCAATAAACCTCGCCACTTCCCTCAACTTCCTAGGATAGTCGTTCACTTGGATGAGACCACTCAACCGGCTGATCACAAGCTTTTTTCCGTTAGGGTTGGTTAAGCTGGAGGCCACCCCTCCCTTACGGGCACTGACCATTGCTTTCGGGCTCTCATCACCAAAAATTATAGCGGTCAAGCCTTCTTGAATCTCTGCCCAGAAGTCTGATTGCTCAGAGCCTTTGAACCGGGTCTTGCTAATGCTGCCTTCTTCACCACCCGTTCCGGAGCCGTCCGTTGCAACAATGGTTTTGCTGCTCTCCCTGTTGGAACTTACGTAATTGACCGTAAAAAACCGGGTCTCCATCATTGGCTTCGAAATCCGGATAAGACGCCCCTCCCTCCAATAGGTAAAGCCCAATGGTGTCAGTAGTGCGTCCAGTGCCTGTTCTAGGGTTACCCGGTTAAGGTTCATGGTCACAATGCCGGCCACCTCAGGATCAATAACCAAGTTCTCGCCGCTCTCCTGAGCAAAGCCCAGAAGCACGTCATGGAGTTCTCCTTTGCGAACCCTAAGGGAATACAGCTTGCTCGGAGCACCAATAGCGATCTGCGCCGGTTCCTCTTCCTGGAACTGGGGAACGGTCAGTTCCTCAAGTGGATCACTATAAACGGCTAACCGTGGTGGCGGTTGCTCAGTTTCAGTTACTAATTGGGGCTTGCTGGCACACCCTTGCTCAAAAGACAAGAAGGAAAGTGCAGCAATCGCCACCAAGCCGCTGATCAAGACTTTCCGGCTGAGCATCTTTCTCCACTCGTGGACAAATCTAAAGATTATGACCCTCAATTGGTTAAAGGTCCTAAGTTTCCGAACCACAAAGAGCACTAGGCTCACAAATCAACCTCATAATCCCCTCCCCCTCGACGGGGGAGGGTTAGGGTGGGGGTGATAATCCGCCGCGCATAACGAACAAGACTTTCTCTGGACGCTCTGCGCTCTGCCCTATGCGATGATTCACTTCCCTCCGGTATCCTCCACAGTCACCTTTGTTTGCGACTGGGAAATCCTCAGCACTCGCTCCTCTGAACCATCGCTCAGGACTACGTGGTCCAATGTAATCTCAGAGACCTTTTCGCCACCAATCTTGTCTCCCTCCAAGTAGACCCGGTAGTTGATGACAGCCAGTCGGTTGGAGCCACTGATCAAAATGGTAGAAAGCTTGTATTGCGACTTGCCTCCTGTTCGCTCTGGTTCGGATCGAGCGTCTCTTACTGGTTGGCTTTCGGTTCCGTCGTCTTCTTCGGTCCAATAGGGCAGCGCAAATGGATCCCGACCCCACGTGTCAGGTACTGGCTCCTCGACGCCTTTGTCCCCCTCCTTCTTTCCTTGCTTTCCACTCTGGAGCAAGCTTGTCAGCATCGTATCTATCGGAGCACTGGCTTGAATCGTCTCAGGTTTAGGCCCGAACAACCACACCAATATCCAAAGAAACACCACCACCCCCACAACAGTCACAACCAAAATCTTCTGTGGAGGCTTCGTCAGATCCATTAGCTATGCCCATTGTCAATGCACCGCAGAGAACGCGGAGACCGCAGAGGAATTATTCTTTCAAACCAAGAACCAATCTGCGTATCCCGCTCTTAAGCACCTTGACATTAAAATTGATCAATAGCCCCACCTTGCAGCCGGACAATTTCAGATAAGATAAAAGCTGAGCCTTATGGATTGGCTCCAACCTGTCCTGTGCCTTAAGCTCGACTATTACCTTTTCTTCCACCAGTAAATCCATGCGATAACCACAGTCTACCTTTACGCCTCGATATTTCACGGGCAGGGCCTTTTGTCGTTCCACTGCTAATCCGCATTCCGCCAGTTCATAGGCCAGACAAGCCTCGTAGGCTGATTCCAGCAGACCAGGACCGAGCTCCCGATGAACAGCCATAGCCGCGCCGATGACGGTTTCTGTGATCTTGTTCAACTCCTTTACCATCTCTGCGATCTCAGCGTTCTCTGCGGTGAACAGTTAACATTCAGCAACAGACCATCTAACTCCGTACCACAATCTCCAGCTTAAGCTGGATTTCCAGCCGCTGTTCCCTCTTTTCCCTTTTCGACACATGCAGCTCAGCGACCTTCACGTAGAATGGTTGTTGCTCCAGCCCAGCGAGAAAATCACCCAGCTGTTCATACCCACCGCGGAAATCGAGATTGATAAAGAGTTGGCGAAATTCTCCTCTTTTGCCACCCCGCGTCCTCAGAACCGTGGTTTTTTGCGGTCGAATCTGTTGAACTTGCAGGCCGTTAGAACGAGCCTGCGTAATTACTTTATGAATTACCTCAGCAGTCTCGGCCTTTTGAGGCAAAGCCTGTTCCAGTTCTGCTACCTGCCTTTTCTTCTGGACCAATTCCGAATTCAGCCGGTTGAAATCCACCAGCTTGGGGCCGATACTGGCAGCCTGCTCATTCAAGGATGCAAGCTCTTTTCGGAGTTGCTTCATCTTCTTGCTCTGGGGTTCCAGCTCAAACCGGTTCACCAAAAAGCCAACGAGAACCACGGCAACTATGCTGACAATTATCTTTTCTCTTTTGTTCAGTTCTTTCACTCAGCTCTCCGAGCTGTCAGTTGTTCAAGCCGTTCAAATCGTTCAATCATCCGGCTTCGCCGGATTCGTTCAAATCGCTAAAAGCGTCTGATTGCCTTTCTCGCTTTTCTCGCCGGGCTGCCTGCTGCCTGCTTGCCCTGAGCCTGTCGAAGGCCTGAATCCCTATGCTCCATGCCCTACCTGTCCTGAGCCCGTCGAAGGATGCTCTATGCCTTTTATGCCACGAACCATTGATATCACTTAAGCACACACCCAATTTCAAAAGCCAGAACAGCCGGTTTCGGGGCTCTCTCGTCCCCGGCATCGCCAAGCTGTACATTAGAGAAAACCGGTGCCTGCTGCAAATCCTCCATAAACTTCGTGACTACGGGAAAAGCTTCTTCTTTCCGACCATAAATAAGCCCGTTCAATCGAACATCGAGGCCTCCCTCCCCCTCCTCCACATCTATATTTGTAAGGGCCACATCTTCGGGAATCTTCTGGCTTATGAGCCGCAAGGCTGCAGCCATCTGAGGCACCCGAAGATCCAAGCTGGGCAACCTCGCAAGCCTGGCGTCTAACTGACTATTTTCTACCTTCAACCGCTCGTATATTCGAAAGATACGCTGATATTGTTCGTAGACAGACCTTTTGGCATTTACCGCCCGACTAAGAGTACTGACGCTCCGATGACTCTGGTAGGCGTATTGTCCCAGCGGTAGCAGCAAAAGAAGGCCCAGGATGGCATAGGCCACCGGAGTTCTCACACTCCATCTCTTGTAATGTGGTTGTAGGTCGACAGGAAGAAGGTTAAACCTCTCTGTAAATGGCAGGGCCAACCCCACTGCGACGGTCAGAACCATCCGATTGGCCGCGTCCACCTCTGAAAATACCGGGCTATCCTCGATAACAATTGGTGCGAGCGGGTCCAGAAATCCAACCCTTACGTCGAACCTGTCTGCACAGAAGGTTTCAATCCCTTTCAGTCGAGCTCCACCGCCAGTCAGCAACAGCCTGGTGATGGTCTCACCCTGGAATTGAAAGGCGTAGTAGTCAAAGGAACGGGAGATTTCGGTCTCCAGCTTCTCCAGCACCGGCCGAATCCTTACCGCCAACTGGGCAAGGGGAATCTCCTCCTTTGTCTTACCTCGATCCTTTACTGAAGAAATCCCGTGTTCCCGCTTGAGCTTTTCAGCCTGGGCGGTATTCAGCTCAATCTCCTGCTCGCCTGCCCGAATCATACCGGTGAGTGCCAGGGTGAAGGCGTCCCCCGAAGTCGGAATATACCGGGAAAACCGAAGCGTACCACCCTCGAAAATGTGAATGCTGGTTTTGTGGGCTCCAAGGTCCAGCACAGCTATGGACCCCTCCTCATCCTCTCCCAGACTTGCACTGCGCCACAACTGTTCTACAGCATGTGGCTCGGCCATGAGTCCAACAGGCTCCAGACCTGCCTCCCGGAGCACGGCTATATGTTCCACAACTGTTTCCCTGGTGGCGGCAGCCACCAGTACTTCGTATCTTTTCTGAGCACCGCTGTCTTCCCTGTCAAGGATCTGGAAGGCCAGCACCGCATCTCCCAGGGAAAAGGGAAACAGCTCCTCAGCCTGCCTGCGGATGGCCTCTTGAATTTCCTCCTCGGGAATGTTCGTCAGGGTCAGACGACGGGTGGCAATCCCCTTGCCGGCCAGGCCAATCACGGCTTGCTTGGTCTTGATGCGGTGTTCCTGAAGCATCTCCTTCAATTGAGCCACCAGCACCGAAACTTGAAACCCTCCTGGAGGGGTGGAAGCCACGGCGTGGTGCACGAGATCTACTCCCTTGGCAGTGGTACACAATTCCAATATCTTGATAGTGTGGTTGCCGATATCGATGGCCAGATGCTTCTTGGGCGACCCCTTCAGCTTGCCGAGGATATCGGGTTTTTTCATTTTAAAAATTTTCGCCATAGTTCCTCAGCCGAGCTAGAGTCGGCCCTCAGTAAATCCTAGATCCGAAATTCTGCCCTCTGTCCCCTGATCTCCGACTTCTGACCTCTGATCTCTCTTTTCCCCATGCCCTACCTGTCCTGAGCCTGTCGAAGGATGCTCTATGCCTACGCCCTATGCCACTTACAACAGTCTTGGTTGTTTCAATTCCTCCAATGCTCTTTCATATGCTGCACGGTATCGGAAGCCTTGCCGAAGGTATTTCCAGATGGCACGAATCTTCTCCACTTCCCGATCTGGGTAAAAGCGAAATGTTTTTTCACCTCGCCGCTCTGTTTCCGGCTTTACAAAGGCCTTCTGCTCCAGGTAGTAGAGCTTTTGGCGAGGGATCCCGACTTCATTTACGACTTCCGATGTTGTTTTCATAATAAACGCCCATCTATGAGTAAGATTTGGGGCCATTCACTGCTTCCGGTTAACCCGCATGTTTAACGAAACACCGTCGCGAGACCGTTAAGATTCATTCAATATGCGGGTTAAGTTCAAATTTAAATTTGTCCTGACTACAGTAAACTACTGCGCCTTTTGCCTTTTTCGCTTTTGCAAAACTGTGTTTATGTTTAAGTTTAAACTTATCCTACGTAAGAAAAAATATATGTCAACAATTTTCTTACGAATTTTCAATTGCCTATGGTTTTAGCGGTTAAGCCAGGGTGAATATTGGGCACTTGAGGACGACGCTGGGACACGGAGAAACGGCGAGACGGGGATTAGAGGTCAGAAGTCGGAGGTCAGAGATCAGAAGTCAGACGGCAAGAGACAGCAGGCAGTAGGCAGAAATCAGAGGTCAGAGATCAGAAGTCAAAGGATATTAGGCACCACAGGACGACACGGTGATGGGGAGAGACGGAGACGCGGCGAAAAAAGCTAGGGGCATAGGACATAGAATTAAAACTTTTGTATTTACCCTATGCTCCATGCTCCATGCTCTATGCCCTTTTCTTCCTGATAGTCGCAAAAGCCCATCCTGTGAGCAGTAGCACCATGGTTAGGACAGTCACCGCCAATCCTATCTTAAAGCTTAGCGGTTCAATAACCACTTCAACCCTGTGCGTCCCGGGTCCCACCGGAATCGCCCGAAATACGTAATCAGCCCGGAGGATCTCTTCCTCTCTGCCGTCAACGTATGCCTTCCAACCAGGATAATGCGCCTCACTCATAAAGAGGAAGGCTGCCTCCGGGGAGTCTACCTCTAAAACAATCCTGTTGTTCTCGTAGGTGACAACCCTAACAGCTGACTCCAGGTTTGGCACGGTGGGCTTCTGTTCCTGTTCTAGAAAGCGCGTCGGTGCTCCATCCAGAAGAATTGTACTTCCCGGATCAAAGGTGAGCTCAATGAAGGCTCTAGCATACTCCTGATCACTATTGAGCACCTGGAACTGCTTCACCAGAAAGGCCCGAGGTAGGCTACGATGATTCTCATATAGTTTGATTGTCCCAGGACCGTCCAAGATCCACGAAAAACCTTGGATATCAACAGGCTTTGCCGTTAGCACATACTTTACGTTAAGCAGGTCGAGCAGAGGGTGAATCGAGGCCAAAGGTTTGCTAAGAATGAAGCCAAGCAATTTTTCATAGCTAGGTTGTAGCGGTATGTTATAGCCGCGGATATCGAAAAGATGATGCTCCATCATCAAGTTTATGCCAAGAATTTCCTTGCGCATCTGGTAATCTTCTGCATAGGACTTCGGTGAGACCTTCAATTCTTTTACCTCTGGGAGCACATGGAAACGGAAGAGGTCGGGATCAGCCCTGAGAGTGCTTATAACGCTATTTTCGTCATGAAAAGTGGCGGCATCCAGTTTAAGGGCATAGCCACGGCTTCCCAGGAATAGATCCAGGGTCAGCAACATAAGCAGGAGTGGACTGCCCAAGCGGACCAGCCTGTGGCGCAGGCCAAAGAAAATTACTAGCAGTACCAGGACGGTCACCACCAGCATCCGGTTGAAATTGTGCAGGACCAAAGGCAAATGAGCGGGTTTTAGGAAAGTCAAACCCCATTGCTGCGCTAATGCCTTGATCTGTTCCGGGTGAAGACGGGCAAACCAGAAAAGCGTTGCCATAATCAGTACCACTGCAACCAAAAGTCCCTGACACCAATAAGGAGGATGGCGAATTTTGGTAAAGCGGTTGCGCAAAACATCTAAGCCCAGACCAGCAGCTACGCATAAATAAAAAACAACGAGAAAGAGAAACTTCACGGGATAGCGCAGGGTAGAAAACAGAGGAAAATATTTATGAAAAAAGGGATATAAAGGTGTGTAACCTCCCAAAGCGAACAGCAGAGTTA
>PPDG01000003.1 GCA_002899795.1 Desulfobacteraceae bacterium
AGAATCTCCTACTCCGCAACCGGTAAAAGAAGGCGAGGATCTAGCCTTCCACCTGAAACCCATTGAGGAGCTGGTTCCTCAAAAACCGGAGAAGACCCCGGTTACTCCCAGAATCCTTGAAGATGAGACCATGGAAACCAAAATGCCCCAGAGGGTGGCTGAGCTGGCGGCCACATCCAAGATGTACCATCCCATCCATTCACCCATAAAGGAAGGCGAATCCTGTGTCTCGGCAAAATGTCACAGTGAGATGACCAAGGTAAGATATGTTCACGCTCCGGTGGCCACTGGAGCCTGCTTGATTTGCCATACCAACATCAAAAAAGAGCCTCCTTTCGGACTTGTCAGTACCGGTGTGGATTTATGCTGGCGATGCCACAAAAACCAGAAGCTTTTGATCGGCCAATCCAAGTATCTGCATAAAATCGTAAAAGAGGAAGGATGCATCGGTTGTCATGACTCTCACGGCTCCAAAACAACCAAGTTCCTTCTCAATAAGGACGAACTTACCCTCTGTGTCGACTGCCACAAGAAGAAAACCGAGAAAGTGATGAAACAAATTGAAAGCGCCAGGGTAGTGCATAAACCTGTGGCCGAAGGAAGGTGCGCCGGTTGTCACGCTCCCCATGCCTCCAATTACAACAAACTTTTAAAAAGAGGGCCCAAAGATGTGGCCCTTTGTTTCAGTTGCCATACAAAAATGGAACAACAGACCAAAAGTGCAGTGTACAAACACGGTCCTGTCCAGCAAGAGATGTGCGGCACTTGCCACGAACCCCACGCAGGATATGTGGCCAAGAATTTGAAGTACAATTTTGATAAGAAGTTTTACAATCCCTTTGATCTTGAGGTGTATTCCCTTTGCTTCAAGTGCCACAAGGAAACCGTGGTGTTGGATAAACGCACAACATACCTGACCAATTTTCGCAATGGAGACCGAAACCTTCACTTCCTGCACGTCAACCGGCAAAAGGGTCGGACTTGTCTCGCCTGCCACGAGGTACACATGGGCTCTCAGAGGCGCCACATTCGCAAACTCAGCCCCTTCGGCACCTGGGAGATTCCCATAAATTTTACCCTGACGCCCACGGGCGGAAAGTGCTCTGCCAATTGCCACATTCCCGAAGAATATGATCGGGAAAATCCTGTAAAGCTGATGATTGATGAAGAAGAGATAAAACTTGAGGTGGTGAAGAAGTAGGTGTCAGGTTTCAGTGTTCAGGTTTCAGGATGATGTGCCTTCGGTTCTGCTCCCTGACACCCGACACCCGACACCTGAAACCATTTTCATAAAAAGGCAGACGTTATGAGAAAGGCAACAGTTCTTTCTTTGATTACCCTCTTTGTCATCGGCTCACACCTATCCTTGGCTCTTGCCCTTGGGCATCACAAGCAAGGGGATAGGGTGCCAAATCTTACCATCCGCACCATTGACGGCAACCAGATCAGCTTAGATGAGCAAAAAGGAAAGATAATAGTTCTGGCCTTCTGGAAGCAAGACGATGACAAATCAAGCAAAATGTTGACGGACCTGTCTCGGGTCAGTCAGGAGTGCCAGGACAAAGACGTCACCTTTCTGGCAATCAATGGAGATAAAGCCTCGGAACGGCAGATAGGGGAAATGGCCCTGGCAAAAAAAACCAGCTGTTTGTTTGCCAGTGACCCGGATTTGGCGGCATACAGCAGTTTGGGCATATTGGTGCTACCCACCACTCTGATCATCGGGCCAGATGGCAAGCTGGCATTTATCCAGGACCTCTATTCACGAAATTTCTATACCCAGACCAGGGCGTATGTAAGATTTCTTCTGGGGGAAATCACCCAGGAGCAGCTGAACGCTGAACTCGATCCAGGCACGTCCGTAAAAGTGTCATCAGCCAGAATAAAAGCTGAAAGATACGTCAATCTGGGCCGAGTGCTTTTGGATATAAAGGAAAAAGAGAAGGCCCGAAAGGCCCTGGAAAAGGCGGTGGAGGCCGACCCCTCATTTCCGGAGCCCCATCTGCTTTTGGCCGGATTATGCTTGGAGGATAAAGAGTTCAGGAAGGCTGGGGATGAGTTGGGGCAGGCATTAAAGCTGAATCCATGCCCAAAAGAAGGAAAACTGCTCCAGGGGTTAACCTATGCCGGTCAGGGGGAGGACGGCCTGGCCATAGCTGTTCTGCAAGAGCTGGTAGAGAACAATCCCGAACCACCACCTGAGGCCTACTATGAGATAGGCAAGATTTATGAGAAACAAAAGAAGACCTCCGAAGCACTGGCAGCTTATCGGATGGCCCTGCAGCTCCTCCTGGCTAGGTAATTAATCCTGGCTCAAATGGAGTTATGGAGTAGCGGAGTAAAGGAACGCTATCCCCTTGGACAGAGCAATGCGAATAAAATTTATCTATTATGCTTTTGGAATTTTTCTACTATTCAGTCTGCCCGCTGAAGCCGGTGAACATATTGTCACTGTGAGTTATCCTGTTGATTTGTCGGTTATGGAGTTCAACCTTCTAAGTATTTCCTTAAGCTTGCCTCAAGGTTTTGCCGATCTAATAGAGATCGAGGTAAATAACAAAAATAAGGCGAATATCGTTCCACGCCGGAAATTCGAATGTTTCTCTGTGCCCTTGGAGCTTGGCATAAACAAAATTGATATAAGAGCAAAGAAAGAAGATAGCATTGTAGACGAGGTTGCTTTGGCCGTTTTTCGTAGGTCCGATCTTGTCAGCAAGTATATGAAGCCCCCGGCTGGTTTTCAAAAAGATTATTTTCATATGAAGGACCGTTCACAGTGTGCCACCTGTCATCATGTGTTGGAACCCGCTGAAGCCGACAACAGGACCATAAATATCGAGACCTACACTGCTGAAGCTGCAAAAATCAAGGCTGTTGTCCCCTCCGAATCCACCTGCTACTCATGTCACCGGGGGATCACC
>PPDG01000369.1 GCA_002899795.1 Desulfobacteraceae bacterium
CTGGTTCCTTTGTTACAGCGGGGGCCTCTTCCTTGGCTGGTTCCTTTGCTACAGCGGCCTCCTCTTCCTTGGCTGGTTCCTTTGTTACAGCGGGGGCCTCTTCCTTGGCTGGTTCCTTTGCAACAGCGGGGGCCTCGGCTTCCTTGGCTCCCGTTTCTGGTGGGGCAGTGATCGCAGCCTCTTTACCTGCTTCTTCCTCTGCTGGAGAGACTTCGGCTTGTTGCTCTGGTGCTTTCGGTGCCACCACTGGAACAAGCCCCAATGCCTTTTGCATGATTTCTACTTTGGCCTCCAGTATGGCGGCATCTGCCAGCCCAGCTTTCAGCGCCTCTTGATAAATAGGCAGTGCCTTTTGATACGCCTTGTGCAATCCCAGTTCAGCCATGCCAACCCGCTGTTGGGCCAGCTGAAAACGCATACTTGCCAGACTGGCGTCTCCGGCCCCATTGCTTTCTGCAAAGGCTTCTGCCCTAGCCAACAGGAGATTCATCTTACCGATATCCGTCTCATCACCTCGAGCAGTCTCTGCATTTACCTGGTCCATAAAGAAAGCGAAGATAGCCCTGTGAACATCTTCCTTACCACTATAGGTTCTCCCAGTCAGTGCACTCACGTCAGCATCGTCCACCGCTACAGGCTCGAACGCTTCCACCATCTCATAACCGCCGGGAGCGAATTTCCCTTTCCAAAGCGTGAGGGAATTGTTGTCTTTCCTTAATTGATAAGTGCCGTGGTTACTGATACTTATACTCAGCAGCAACCCGACTGCCAGCAGCATTACCGCGATGAAACCGTAGCCACCCAGACCCTTCTTTTTTTGCTCTCCTCTATGCGGCACCATTGGCTCTGGTATGGCCACTTCTTCAGCTTTCTCCGGTTCAACAGGTGCTGGAGTAACAACTGGTTCCGCTGGTTTCACCACGGTTTCCTCAGGTGGTGGAGGTGCGGCTTCTTCCTCGATTATTTCTTCGGCAACTGGTTCCGGGGGCTTCTCTTCCACAGCCTCCTCCGCTGCCACTGTTACAGGGGGCTGTGGCTGGACCTCCTCAACTGCAGGAGCCGTTTCTTCCACTTCCTCTGTGTCTTTCGCCAATGAACGACTGTCCAACAGCCCCTCATCGCCTTCTTCTTCGTAACGCTTCAGCCAGCTGTAGTAAGTTGATCTTGAAATGCCCAACTCTTTCAGAATTGTCTTTGTAGGTATGTTGGACTGAGCCACTCTATCAAGGATCTCTTTCTTTCTTCTGGCCTCTGCCGCAACTTCTGCCTCAGTTTTAGCACCTTTTTTCGAGGGTCTAGCCATGAGCACCACCCTTACTTTATGGGTTCAAACAATTATTTTAGACAACCACCTACCTGTATTTGTGTCTGAGCCAAACATGGATAAAATCAGGACCGGAGATGGACTGAATTGTATAGACAAAAGCTGTACATGTAAAGAAGTTTTTCTGAAAAAAGTGGACTCTCGAACAATGCCAAATCGCTTTCCCTGTCTATCTCTCCCATTATTGGACAAGATTTACTAGTCCATAGTACTGATGTCCTCAAGCAGAGTGCAAAATTGTCTTGCAATCCCCGGGACCTCATGGTATACGAATAGCGTTTTTCATGCCTTTCGTACGGAAAAAGCGGATCTTGATGATCCCATTCCTGTGAGTGGTCAAATACGTTCTATCTATAAGAAGGAGGAAATGGCATGGCGGTTTTTGTCGGTGGCATTGTTGCAGCGGTATTGGGGGTCATACTCTTGCTCATCTGGTGGGTGCCATTCCTGCAGTTGGTGGCAGGAGCTCTGCCTGTGATGCTTTTGTTTGGTGGTATCATTGCCGCTTACCTTGGCTTTGACGAGGTAAAAGAGAAGCTTCCCTATTTCAGCAAGAAGGAGGAAGGGTTTCCGTCTACTCTGGACACTGATGAAACCCCCCAGTACAGGGAAGAGGCAGAAAAATACAAGGCTGAAGTTGAACAACTGAAATCGGAACTGGATAAACTCAAAGAGGAAGAGTAGTCCTGCCCCTTGTTCGCAGGCTGCGAGTCGGTTCGACACAGCGAAAGGTTTGGCTATATCCTTAGGGTAGCTAGAGGATGGCTATGATCACCACCCGTAATCGGGTGGTTTTTTTTGCCCAGAGCCTGCCAGGGGCAGGCACAGAAACTGATAGCCGTCCTATTTACCAGACTTGCTGTCGCCCGCCAGGTAGTCTGGTTCTTTTATTCTGGTCGGGCCTAACCCGCACGACTCTCGCGCCCAGGTCTGCGGGTGGACGCTGAACGCTACCCAGCCTCTTTACGGTCACCCAAGAGGGCCAGGGCTCTAATGGCGACCGGGGTTGCTCTTCTTCCAGACAGGGTCCGGAAGCGGCAACGCCTCCTGAGGCACGTCTTTGCGTGCTCTAGCCGTCTTTTCCGTAACGTGGCGCGGCACTCCGGGGACGCAGTTTCTGTGCCCACCGTTGGCAGGCTCCCTTTCGTAATCCTATTATTATCCTTCACTTCCTACTTGTCAACTTCACTCTATGTATTCGGATGTGAGATGTGAGATCTCAAATACGAAAGCGTAACAAACGATGGGTAAATCTCACATCCCACATTCAGAGGTCAGCAGTGAGCGGTAAGCAGTTGATCGCTATCGAGCATCGAATATCTCAAATTCCTCAATCCCTTAATTTCTTAATTTCTCAATCGGCAATCCGCAATCCGCAATCCGAAATCCGAAATCCGAAATCTCCTCCTAATGTGCTTCGTCCCAATTGGCGCCAATCCCTGCCTCTACCACCAGTGGAACGGCAAGAGATGCCACTGACTCCATTTCGTATTGCACCAGTTGTGCCACTTCCTGAGCACCGCCCACCTCCACTTCAAAAACCAACTCATCGTGAACTTGCATGATCATTCGTGCCGGCAGCGATCTCCGCTCCAGCTCTGCATCAATACGAATCATGGCAAGTTTGATGATATCTGCTGCGCTCCCTTGAATTGGCGTATTTATGGCAGTGCGCTCGGCAAACTGTCGAATGTTGCGATTTCTACTGTTGAGGTCCGGAAGGAATCTCTTGCGATTAAACAGGGTGGCGACAAAGCCTTGCTCGCGGCCGGTCTGTGGCATCTCCTCCACGTATGAACGAACTCCCTGATAGCGCTCAAAGTAACGTTCTATGATCTCTCGGCCTGTTTTCTGTGGTATGCCTAAATCCCTGGCAAGCCGGAATGAACTCATCCCATAGATGATCCCAAAGTTAATGGCCTTGGCCTGGCGCCTCATTTCCGCGCTGACTGCATCGGGCTGAACCCCAAAAATCTCAGCTGCCGTGCGAAGGTGGATATCCTCGCCCTTACTGAAAGCCTCAAGCAGCGCCTCATCTCCCGAATAATGCGCCAGAATCCTCAGTTCAATCTGGGAATAGTCCGCTGAAATAAGTACATTGCCGGAGTCAGCCACAAAGGCGCGACGGATTTCCCTGCCTTCTTCGGTGCGCACAGGAATGTTCTGAAGATTTGGCTCGCTGGAGCTTAACCTGCCAGTAACGGTAGCGGTCTGATTATAAGACGTGTGTATCCGGCCCGTATCTGGGTTTACCATTCGCGGCAAGGCATCCACGTAAGTGTTTATCATTTTCATAAGGCTACGATAGTTGAGAACTTCTCCTGGCAAAGGATGGTGCGGCGAAAGTGACGAGAGCACTTCCATGGAAGTTGAGTAACCGGTTTTGGTTTTCTTCCCCATGGGCAACCCCAACTTGTCGAAAAGAATCCGGCCCAGTTGCTGCGGCGAGTTTATATTAAAGGGCTCCCCTGCCATATGGTAGATTTTTTCGCCGCTCACCTCCAAGCGCTCGCTGAAACCTTTCGCAAGTAAATCCAAGCGCTCAACATCCACCTTCACCCCTTTTATCTCCATACGAGCCAGCACTTTAACCAGGGGGAGTTCAATATCGTTAAAGAGAGTCGTCTGGTTGGCCGCCTTTATCTTCTCATCTAAAATATCAGCTAGCTGCAGGGAAAAAACCGCTTGATCTCCGGCGTAGCTCGATACCTGCTCCAGGGGTACGCTGGCTATACTGCGCCGCTTTTTGCCGGTTCCCACCAGGTCTTCGAAAGCAACCAAGGACACATCAAGATGTTCTCGGGCCAGGACCTCCAGATTTTGAACCCTCTTGCCAGGATCCAAGACATACGCACCCAACATGGTGTCAAACTGTAGTCCGGAGAGTTCGACACCCAAACTATTTAGAATGATCCAGGCTTGCTTGCTGTTATGGATAACCTTCTGGACACGAGGATCGCTCAGGATTGGAGCCAGCAACCTCATGACCACAGATTGATCCAAGGTGGCGGAGCTAGATTCAGACTGGTGGCTTAGTGGTAGGTAACAACCTTGCTCCGGCCCCCAAGCCAGAGCAAGACCCACAAGATCAGACCCAAAGGAACCCTCATCGGAGATCATCACACTGAATGCTACCTTAGGAGACAGGCTAATCTGGGACAGTATCTGATCCAGCCCATCAGTTGTTGTAACCAGCTGGTAGTCACGCCTGATTTCCTCAGGCTCAACACTAGTCTGTGTCCCCTCCAGTTCCTGCAGGAGTTTCTTGAACTCCAGTTCTCGGTATAGGTTAATGAGATCACCCAGATCAGCTTCCCCCAACTCAAACTCCTGCCAATCTTTCTCCAGCGGTACGTCGCATTTTATCGTGGCGAGCGCCAGCGACATAATGGCTTGCTCTGCGTGCGTTTCCAGTCTCTTGCGTTCTTTCTCCTTGCTGACCTTATCCAGAGCTGAGAGCAAGTTTTCAATACTGCCAAATTCCTTAATCAATCTCTGGGCAGTCTTCGGGCCAATTCCGGGGACGCCGGGGATGTTATCACCGCTGTCTCCTGCCAACCCCATTACTTCCACCACCTGGGAAGCGGGAACTCCAAAGCGCTTTTCTACCTCCGCAGGACCGAGAACCTCATCCTTCATGCTGTCCCACATATGAACTCTTGGGCTTACCAACTGCAGCAGATCTTTATCACCAGAGATCATAACCACTTCTGCTCCCTGGTCACTGGCCCACGTCGCCAGAGTGCCAATGATGTCGTCAGCTTCATACCCAGGGATTTCCATATACGGTATTCCAAAGGCAGTTATCAGTCGTTTTATAAATGGAATCTGCGCTGAGAGGTCTTCTGGCATGCGAGGGCGATTGGCCTTGTAATCAGGGCTGAGGTCATGGCGAAAGGTAGGACCGGGCGCATCCAAGGCAATAGCCATATAGACAGGGCTTCTTTCCCTGAGGACCCGCTTGAGCATATTGCCGAAACCATAGATGGCATTGGTGGGCATTCCAGTGGAGGTACTCAGATGGCGCACTCCATAAAAAGCCCTATAGATGTAGGAGCTGCCGTCGATAAGGTAAAGTGTAGCTTTTCTTGCCACCATCACGTGCTATAGCTCCCTGGACAGCTTTTCCGCCAGAGAAATGATCGGGGAACTTGAAGCAGTTATGGCAAGGATTTCCAGCTTGTCTTTGAAACCCTGCCTTTCCACCGGGGATCGCTCAGGGGCAATCTCTTTGAGAGTCTCTATGACTTGCACCAGCACCTCGTCGTCTTTGTAATCAAGCAGAAGCATCAAGGTGCTCCAGTCGTCAGGGATGCCATATTTTTTGAGATACTTCTTCACCGAACTGGCAAACTTGCTGGTGCCGTAGCTGTTGTGGATGGCATTGCGCGCCGCCTTATGCTCCTTACTGCCCTTTTCTCCCTGGAAAAGCTTGTCCACTTTTTTCAGGTATTGCTCTTTGGCCCAGGTGGAACGGAGGGATTTTTCGCTTCGGCTGTGCTCATCCCGGCTTACGTGGCTACTGCGGTCGCGCTTGCGGTCAATATCACGCCAGCTCGGCTTCTCTCTTTCATCTGAGTCGGAGTCAAAAGGTGGTACCATAGTTTTTCTCCCTAAAAAACTTAACAAAATAAGCAGATATCGATGCCGGCAGGCTCCAGCTCATGGAAGGAAATCAGTACTGGTTATTAAAAAGAGGGTTGTAATAAAAGATTATCTTAAGCCGTGCCTTTTCGCAATGCAAATCTATCGAGAAAAAAAGGCTCAAGGCTCAAGGCGCAGGGCTCAAGGACTAAAAGAAGTGGCCAGTAATCAGTATCCAGGAGATTATAGAACTGACTCAATAACTCCTGACTCCTGACTCCTAATAATTCCCTTGCGCCTCATACCTTAAACCGTTTCTGCTGGCGAAGCCATTGAACTCTGACCTGACCCAGCGCCGGCTATTTTCCCTTGACTTTACCGGGTCGATTCAGTATCAAAATTTGTTTACCCTTTAAAAGCAGGAGTGAGTTGGCATCGTGACGATTACGGCAATAAAAGGCATCAACGACATCCTACCCAATGCTGTTGGCAAGTGGCAACTGGTGGAGTCTGTAGCGAGAAGGGTCTTCACCAACTTCGGTTACCAGGAAATACGAATACCAATTCTTGAAAAGACCGAGCTTTTCGCCCGCAGTATCGGAGAGAGCACAGATATTGTGGAAAAGGAAATGTACACTTTTCCTGACCGCAACGGGCAGCTTCTTACCCTCAGGCCCGAGGCTACCGCTTCTGTGGTTCGAGCCTTTATTCAGCATCGACTCCACCTGCAGCCCACTATGCGTAAATTTTACACCTTCGGGCCCATGTTCCGCCATGAGCGCCCCCAAAAAGGACGGTACCGCCAGTTCCATCAGATCAACGTAGAAGTATTTGCCATCGATGACCCCATGGTTGACGCCGAGGTCATCTACATGCTCCTGGTATTTCTGGAGGAGTTACATATACCCGACATCACGCTGCACCTAAATTCCATGGGCTGTCCCGACTGTCGTCAGCCTTTTAGACAGTCCCTGACGAGCTACCTTGACAGTGTGAGCGCTAAACTTTGCTCGGATTGTCAACGCCGCAGCTCCACTAATCCCCTGAGGATATTTGACTGCAAAGTTGAGTCTTGCCGCCAGTTGGTGGTGAAGGCTCCAGTGCTTATGGATCATCTTTGCGACGACTGTGTAGACAACTTCCAAAGTGTTAAGGTTCATCTGGATAGCCTTGGTGTATCGTATACCGTTGATCCGCACATGGTTCGTGGTCTGGATTACTACAACCGGACCACCTTTGAGGCGATTACCCCTCACCTGGGAGCCCAGAATGCAGTTGGTGGGGGTGGCCGTTACGATGGTCTCATGAAGACGCTCGGCGGACCCGACTTACCCGCTACCGGTTTTGCCATCGGTATGGAGCGGCTTATCCTCCTGCTGGATGAGCAAACCGAAGTCGAGACGGGCCCGAACCGTCTTTTCGTAGCTTGTTTAGGTGAGGAAGCCCAAAGAAGGGGATTCGGACTTGTCCAGGAACTGAGGCTTCGAGACCTTTTTGTGGAAATGGACTATGAGTCTAGGAGCCTCAAGGCCCAAATGCGTCGAGCAGACAAACTGAGCGTTACCCATGTCTTAATTCTTGGCGAAGATGAACTAAAAAAAGGCTCGGCGGTACTGCGCAATATGAAGGCGGGCACCCAGGAGGAGATCCCGCTAGAGGGAATCACTGAACAACTTCTGGGGAGGTTGAAATAAGGGATGTGAGATTGGGGATTTCGGATCTCGGATTGCGGATTTGGCTTCGGGTCATTTGGCTGCGCCGTCATTAGGTCACTACGCTTCGCTGTCATTGGTTGTAATCGGTAAAGGACAGGATAGGTTTATTAGAGAATTAGTTGATCGTTTACCTTTCACCATTCACCGTTTACCATTTACGACTTCTACGATTTGACGAATCGACTAATTCTCCAATTGACAAATGACTACTGAATTTCGGATTTGTTTCGGATTTCTCCTGCGGAGTCCCCACCCCTTGGGCGGGGCCCCAGTTTCGATATTCGATATTCGGATTTGATCCGCTGACTTAAGTCCCGCAACCGTACTTACTTAATTCGCTCAAGATTTGGAAGGCAACACATGTCTTTGGATTCTCTTGGTGACTGGGAACGCACTCACGACTGTGGCACCCTTGGTGCTGATGATACGGGCAGTAGGGTTGCCCTTATGGGCTGGGTTCAACGTCGCCGGGATCACGGCGGTCTCATTTTTATCGATCTCCGTGATCGGCGCGGCATCACTCAAGTAGTGTTCGATCCCCAGCGTAATGCCGAAGCACACGAAAGGGCCCACGCCCTTAGATCTGAGCATGTTATCGCTGTGCGCGGTGAGGTGCGGCTGCGACCGGACGGTATGACCAATTACAAACTGAAGACCGGGGAGATCGAGGTGATAGTGGATGAGTATCGTTTGCTCAACACCTCCCTCACCCCACCATTTCACTTGGAACCAGAAGTCGACGCCGGTGAAAATCTAAGATTGCGCTACCGATTCCTGGATCTGCGCCGCCCGAATATTCTCCAGAGCCTTATTCGACGCCACCATGCAGCTCGTGCGGTTCGCCACTATCTCAACGAAGCCGATTTTATAGAGGTCGAAACCCCGGTGTTGACCAGAAGCACACCCGAAGGGGCTCGCGACTACCTCGTTCCCAGCCGGGTTAATCCAGGCAAGTTCTACGCCTTGCCACAATCGCCCCAACTGTTCAAACAGTTATTAATGATGGCTGGTTTCGACCGCTACTACCAAGTTGTGAAATGTTTTCGAGATGAAGACCTCCGCGCTGACCGTCAACCTGAATTTACCCAGGTCGACATCGAAATGGCCTTTATCAATGAGAAGCAGATCTTCCGGGTAACCGAGGGCTTGCTCGGCCACGTCTTCAAGGAGGTCCTAGACCAGGAACTCGAACTGCCCTTTCCACAAATCACTTATGATGAAGCCATGGCTCGCTATGGAACAGACAAACCTGATACTCGGTTTGGAATGGAACTCGTGGATGTGACCACGGTCTTTGCTAACAGTAATTTCCAGGTGTTTGTCCGGCTTATTGAGGCCGGGGGCATAGTCAAGGCTCTGACGCTCAAAGGCCAGGCTACCTTGCCTCGTAGCGACCTGGACAAGATGCAGGGCAAGGAGAATCTGGCCAACCACTACGATGTACAAACTGGAGCCCAGGGTGTTGCCTGGATTAAAGTGCAAGAAAACAACTGGCAGGGGCCGGTAGCCAAGAACCTCACTGAGGCGGAGAAAGATCTACTTGCTGAAACCGCCGACCTTGAAGCAGGCGATCTTATTCTTTTCGTGGCGGGTGAGTCTAAGATAGTTAACCCTACTTTGGACATTTTGCGTTGCCACTTCGGCAACCGTCTCAATCTCACCGATAATAACCAATTTCACTTCACCTGGATCACGCATTTTCCGCTGTTGGAATACGACATTGCCGAAGAACGTTACGTTTCTGTCCATCATCCCTTTACCGCCCCAGTCGAAGAAGACGTAGGTTTTCTCGCTGACCATCCAGAGAGGGTTTACAGCCGTGGTTACGACTTGGTTTTAAACGGCTACGAGATCGGCGGTGGTAGTATCCGTATTCACAATTATGATTTGCAGCTGCAAGTATTCAAGGCTCTGGGCATTGATGATAACGAGTCCCAGCAGAGGTTCGGCTTCATGCTCGATGCTCTCAAGTACGGGGCGCCGCCCCACGGCGGCATTGCCCTTGGTTTCGATCGGCTTGTTATGCTTCTGTGTGGTGCCGACTCCATTCGTGACGTTATTGCCTTCCCCAAAACTCAGAAAGCCACTTGCCCGATGACCCAAGCTCCTGAAAAGGTAAGTCTGGAGCAGCTTCTAGAGCTTTCCTTAAAGCTGGATCTGCCCGGCTAGGCAACTAGGCACCCACAAGTCATTACACTTCGCGCATGCGCGCTTCGTTGTCATAGGGCTGCGCCCGTCATGAGGCCTTACGGCCGTCATTAGGTCGTTATGACAAAAGGCGAGAAACGACAGCGCAGCGTAGTGACGGCCACGTTAGTGGCCAAGTGACCACGCATGACAGCGTAGCGTAATGACTTTACATCCTGCTGCCAGCTCTTAAGTGGTCGGTTATAATAAAGATTGACAAGGTAAAGAACTGTCCATTAACATGATGATTTGCTAAAATTTACCTTTAGCCACGTACTTTGAGCCTTCGGCTCTGAGAGCGGTTATTTATCATTAAGGTGAGATCATGGCACGCTGGAACAAACATAAAAAGGTTTTAGAACATCAACATACCAAATTTTGGGTCTACAAACTCCAGGACGTCCCTGAACCGAATCTGCAAAGAGAGGTTTTTCCTTACGGTGAGATCAGCCGGATTGATTTTGACCACAAGCTTATCTCCATCGATCCGGCTGATGAATTTGTGATCACCGACACTACTTTTCGTGACGGCCAACAAGCCAGGCCACCTTATACCGTGCAGCAAATTGAGAATATTTTCGATTTGCTGCATCGGCTGAGTGGTGCCAACGGAGTAATTAGGCAGACCGAGTTCTTTCTTTACAGTAAACGCGATCGGGAATCTGTTGAGCGCTGTCTTGCCAAAGGCTACCGCTATCCCGAGATTACCGCTTGGATTCGCGCGGTGGAGCAAGACCTGGATTTAGTGCTCGACATGGGCCTCAAAGAAACCGGCATTCTCACCTCGGTCTCCGACTACCATATCTTCTTTAAGCTCAACAGTAGCCGGGCTAAGATCATGGAGAAATATTTGGCTATTGTCAAAACCGCACTGGAAAAAGGGATTACGCCCCGCTGCCACTTCGAAGATATAACCCGGGCGGACATCTACGGTTTCTGTGTGCCTTTTGCCATTGAGCTGATGAAGCTGAGAGAGGAGAGCGGGATTGATATCAAAATCCGTCTCTGTGACACCCTAGGTTTTGGTGTCACCTATCCGGGTGCAGCCTTGCCGCGGAGCGTTCCCAAACTGGTTCGAGCGGTGATAGATGATGCCGGAGTACCTGGAAACCTCCTCGAGTGGCATGGACATAATGATTTCCACAAGGTGCTCATAAATGCCACCACCGCCTGGCTCTATGGCTGTGCTGCCGCCAACGGCACTCTTTTGGGATTTGGCGAACGTACCGGTAACGCCCCGGTAGAGGGGCTCATTATTGAATATATTGGTCTTATGGGTCATGAAAACGGCATAGATACCACCGCCATAACTGACATGGCCAACTATTTTTCTCGCGAACTAGGCTACAAAATTTCTCCAAACTACCCGTTTGCGGGAAGCGATTTCAATGCCACCAGTGCCGGCATTCACGCCGATGGTCTTATCAAGAATGAGGAAATCTACAATATTTTCGACACCCGGAAAATCCTCCGTCGGCCAGTCAGCATCACTGTCACTGATAAGACCGGGATCGCCGGTGTGGCTTATTGGGTCAACAGCCGGTTAGGATTAGAGGAGGAAAACTCTATTAACAAACGCCACCCTGGTATCGTTAAGATTCACAAGAGGATAATGCAGGAATACGAAGACGGCCGAGTTACCAGCATCTCCCGCAAGGAAATGGAGCAGTGGGCTCGCCAGTATCTCCCTGAGCATTTTGTCAGCGAGTTTGACCTGGTGAGACAAGAGGCCCATGCTCTCGCCGCCCATCTTGTGGAGGAGGTGGTGGAATCCGAAGAGATCAAATCCATGGACTCATCACGACAAGAACCAGTGCTTCAGAGCCTTTTAGATCTCAACCCCTTCATCCAATACATTTATGTCACCGACCGGGAAGGCAAGAAAACTACCCGCAACATTACCCATATCGCCGATCGTGCCAGGTACGATAAGGCAGAAATTGGTGAAGACCTCTCTGATCGTGACTGGTTTGTAAATCCCATCAAAGATGGCAAACCTTACATTACCGATTTCTACAAATCCATTTACACTGGAGCTCTTTGTATAACAGTGTCAGCACCCATTTGTGATGAATCCGACGAAATAATTGGTGTTCTCGGCCTCGACATCCGTTTCGAGGAATTGGCCAAATTAGAGGAGGAAAAGGAGTTTTAGTCCAACTCCCAGCCCGGATATTTCACGAATTGGTGTCGCGAGACCGTGGAGGTGGGTGTGCCATCGGGCAACCGCAGGGGATTGGATCCGAGGCGTACTTGAACAGTACGTCGCAGGGTCCGCCTGTCCTGAGCCCGTCGAAGGAACACCCGAGGACGCCCGGAAGGACGCTCATATCCGCGGTCGCAGCAGGCAATTCATGAAACATCCGGGCTAAGCGAGACTAACCCTACAAGCGACCTTATGCGCCGCTCACAAACCTATTTTAGCGTCAAGTCTTCTCCTTACAGGCTTTCTCTGACCCTTATCTTTTTTTTACTTGTTGCCTGCTCGAGCACCCCTCCTCCAAGCAAGCAGAAGGGTAATTCCTATACAGTATACGGCAAGCGTTACTACCCACTGTCGTCTTCCGCCGGTTTCACCCAGCGCGGCCTGGCCTCTTGGTACGGCCGCAAATTCCACGGCCGCCTCACCTCCAATGGTGAACGCTATGACATGTACGGCCGCACCGCCGCCCATAAAACCCTTCCTTTCAACACGTACGTCCAGGTGAAGAATTTACAAAACGGCAAGAAAATAGTGGTCCGGATCAATGATCGCGGCCCCTTTGTTCGAGGTCGGATTATTGACCTCACCTTCACTGCTGCCAGTGAATTGGGCATGGCAGAAGACGGAGTTGTACCAGTACAAATCGAGGCTCTGGGTTATGCGCGTAAGAAGCGTCAGGCAGGCAAGTTGGTCCGGGTGTACGAGAAACCTGCCAGTTATGAACTGGGGGACTTTACCATTCAGGTCGGAGCCTTCACAGAGCGAGAAAATGCTTTGCGATTACATGCTTCTTTGAGCCGCAAGTACCGCAAAGCAACAATTAAGGTATTCGACCAAGGTAGTCAAAGATTTTACCGGGTTCGGGTGGGACAGTACTCTCGCCTCAACGAGGCTGAGGCGGCTGCCGAACGGTTGCAGGAGAAAGATTTTCCCAACGCCTTTGCGGTCGCGAGTGAATAGGTAGAGCACAGCGCTTAGCGCTCCGCGCAGCAGGCAGCGGGCAGAGATTACTAGGCACTAGGAACTATACACTAGGCACAGAAGAACGACACGGGGAAAGGAATTTAGGTCATTAGGCTGCGCCGTCATTAGGTCAATACGCTACGCTGTCATTTATTGTAAGAGGTAGAGGGCTAGGAAATTTCAGAAGGTGGATTGAGGATCGATAATTGCAGATTTCGCAATTCGATATTGTCCTTCGGACTCCCACCCTTCGGGCGGGTTCCCAGTTTCGCAATTCGAAATTACTTCCCTATGCTCCATGCCCTATGCCCTATGCTCTTTAGTTTAGCCATACAGGCACAAGTGCGAAAAAGAGGTTAGCATGAAAGTTCTTACCTACCCTTCGGAAGAGGCAAATGCTCGCATTGCAGCAATCGTTAATCGCACCCTGTCCTATTCCGAGGATCACGAACGTGCTGTGATGGAAATCATACAGGCGGTGCAGAACGAAGGTGATACTGCCCTTTTGCGCTATACCCGTCAGTTCGATTCTCCTGAGATTACTTTAGAGCAAATTCGGGTGAGTGAAGCAGAAATGGAAAAGGGTGCCAAGGAGGTTGACTCAGACTTTACCGCTCTTCTGCAACGAGCCAAGGGTAACATCAGCCGCTATCATGAAAAGCAGCAGAGGTATTCCTGGTTCTTACCCCATGAGGATGGTTCCTTTATCGGGCAGATGGTAAGACCGGTGGCGGCCGCGGGCCTCTACATTCCAGGTGGACGTTCTGGGGAGACCCCGCTCATCTCTTCACTGCTGATGAACGCTATTCCGGCAATCATCGCTGGTGTTGCTCGCATGCAGGTGGTTACACCCCCTCGACAGGACGGCAGCATCAACCCGTATCTGCTTGTGACCGCCCAGTTGCTGGGAATCAAAGATATTTTTAAGGTGGGAAGCGCCTGGGCAATCGCCGCCCTCGCTTTGGGAACTGAAACCATACCTGCGGTGGACGTGGTCGTTGGTCCGGGCAACATCTATGTCACCTTGGCCAAAAAGATTCTCTCCGGCCGGGTGGGTATTGACCTGATTGCCGGGCCCAGTGAAATTCTTGTCATTGCCGACTCCAGTGCTGATCCCCGACACGTTGCAGCCGATATCCTCAGCCAGGCGGAGCACGATCCCATGGCAAGTGGCCTTATGCTTACCACTGATGAAGCCCTTGCCCACTCTACTCGCGCCTCATTGAAAAAGCAATTGGCCGAGTTACCCCGGCGCCACATAGCTGAGGAGTCCCTTGCTGCTTTTGGAGGACTTATCGTTGTTCCGGACCTGGATACTGCCGTGTCCCTGGCAAACCAGATAGCTCCAGAACACCTTGAGCTCCTGGTGGCAGAACCTGTTAAACTCCTCGACAAGATCCAGAACGCCGGTGCCGTTTTTTTGGGACACAATTCTCCTGAACCGGTGGGTGACTACTTTGCCGGTCCAAACCACGTTCTGCCCACAGCGGGCACAGCCCGTTTTGCTTCGGGACTCAGCGTTGATCATTTCATAAAAACCACCAGCGTGATCTCCTACTCCTCTGAAGCCCTGCAGCGAGATGCAGCAGACATCATGCGCTTGGCTGAACTTGAAGGTCTCCAAGCTCACGCCCGGTCAGTACGTGTGCGCCTTAAGAAATAAAGGTTTCAGGTGTCAGGTGTCAGGAAAAAAACAAAAAGACTGAAACCTCTGCTTGTTGAATAAAGATCTCAATACCAAGGACAAGACCTTGGACAATCTCGTTGCCGCTGCAGACCAATTTAAACCGCAAGACACGGTCATTGACATCCATGAATATGGGAATGGCAATATCAATGACACCTTCCTGGTAACCCTGGATTCCAAAGCGGAAAAGCACTTCATTCTGCAACGGATCAACACCCAGGTGTTTCGTCAGCCGGAACTTGTCATGCTCAACATGCGCACCTTCACCGAGCATGTTCACACGCGTCTGCAGCGTGCTCCCCTCAGCCCGGGCCGTCGCTGGGAGGTGGTGCACGTGCTGTTGGCACAGGACGGACAGGACCACTGGCTCGACCCAGGTGGCTCGTTCTGGCGCGCCATCAGCTTTATTGACGGTGCCCAGTCCTTTGACACCATCGAAGATATCGAGCACGCCAGAGAAGTCGGCTATGCCCTCGGCATGTTCCACAACCTTTTGAGCGACCTGGACAGCGAAAGACTGGCCGACACCCTGGAGGGCTTTCACATTACCCCAAGATACCTTCTCCACTATGATGAGGTTCTGGCAAAAAACCGCCCGAGCAAATCCCCCGAAGTGGCTTACGGCTTACAGTTTGTGAGCGAGCGCAGAGATTGTGCCCAAGTACTCGAGAATGCCAGAGCACAAGGCAGACTGCGTCTTCGCCCGATTCACGGCGATCCAAAGGTCAACAACGTCATGATAGACACCGGTACCGGGCAGGCCATCAGCATTGTTGACCTGGACACCGTCAAGCCCGGCCTGGTTCACTATGATATTGGCGACTGCCTCCGCTCGGGCTGCAATCTCCTGGGAGAAGATATCGAGCAGTGGGAGATGGTTCGCTTCGATCCTGAACTTTGCCAGGCCATCTTGCAGGGCTATCTCTCATTGGCAAAAGACTTTCTCACCGACAACGATTATGACTACCTGTACGATGCCATCCGCTTGATCGCTTTCGAGCTGGGGCTGAGATACTTTACCGACTATTTGGAAGGCAATGTCTACTTCAAGGCCAACCACCAGGAACACAATCTTGCCAGGGCGCTCATCCAATTCAAGCTGACCGAGAGTATTGAATCCCAGGAAACAACCATTCGCGCCATCATCCAGGACATCAGATGAACGACCAGAGCTTTTCCCTTCAGCCATTCTCCCCACTCAACCCGCCACTCTCTTTAAAGATCACAGGCAACATCGGGCTCCGCTCCAATACACTTGCCATCCGCTATGCCCTCCTCGGCCCTCTGACAAAGCTAGTTATTCCCACTCAGGCAAACAATCCAGCTCGCATGAGCGGGCTTTGGCAAGAAACGTGTTTCGAGCTCTTCCTCGCTGTCAAACATTCCCCTGACTATTGGGAATTCAACCTCTCGCCAGCCGGCCACTGGAATGTCTATCGCTTTGCAGCTTATCGGCAAGGGATGCAAGAGGAAAAGGGTTTTCCCTCACTCCCGTTTCGGGTTCAGAGCCAATCGGACTCCTTGCTGCTTGACCTGGAATTAGATTTGGCTAAGATCGTCCAACCAGATCAACCCCTGGAGGTGGCCCTCAGCGCTGTCATCAAATTCAGAGACGGCGAGATGACCTACTGGGCCTTGACCCATCGCGGCCAGCAGGCCGACTTTCACCGGCGAGACGGTTTCATTGTCGAATTGTCATCTTTTTAACCGGCTAAAGAGAAAGCCGTTGATGTTCCAATGGCGTTCCAATATTATTGCCTCTCCTTAGCCCGTTCGTCTACAAAAGGAACAATACCAAAACCAAATCAAGGGAAGAAGCAAACATGGCTTACACCGTCAAAGATATACTGAGACTGGAAGTTGCTCCCGCTTTGGGGTGTACCGAACCAGTAGCCACAGCGTTAGGCGCTGCAGCGGCTGTATCGATTCTGCCGGGGAAAGAAATTGACTCCATTGTAATCTGGGTAGATCCGAATTCTCCACCTTCCCTTCTAAGCTATCCGATTACCCCAGAAAATGGTGGTTTTTCGGTTCACTTGTGGTAAAATACCAATGGCTCACAGGGTAGGAGATTCAGTTTCTCTGCATCATCCTACTCCCTCAGGCTTTGCCCTCACTGGCCCCGGTCAGTGGGGGCTTTTTTTCAGTGTGGCCCCTTGACGTTTTCCAATATCTTGTGCCAGATTAAATTCCAGCAAAATGTGAATTAAGGGATGTAATGTAACCTTGACTCCCTTTTTTGTAAGAAATTCCTACCAAGATAGTGGCTTTTCGTGTTGACTTAGATCGGCTAATTAGCTTATAGTCCCTGAACTCGAATGTTCAGGCATTGTATGCATGTTCAATTTAGCTAGGGTCATACTAGTCGTTACATATAAAGACCATACAGTGAGTCTGCGAGTTTGACTGCAATTAGAAGGAAGCAGAGGAGGGCTAGAAATGTCCAAGAAAAAGCAGGAAAAGAAAACACAGAGAAGAAGGATTACCTTCAAATTAGAGGCATCAGAAGCCAAAGAGGCCATCTTGGCAGGGGACTTTGACAGTTGGGATGCCAAGAAACACATAATGAAAAGGGACAACAAAGGGAGGTGGAGCAAGATTGTTACTCTTACCCCTGGAAGGTACGAGTATAAATTTCTTGTGGATGGGGAATGGCAGAATGATCCCAGCAATGATCAAGTGGTCCCCAACTCCTTTGGTACCCTCAACAATTTCTTGAATGTGTAAATAGCCACGTAGATTGAAGACTAGCATGAGCTAAATCAAAATGGCCCCTACTGGCTGTTGAAGTCTGGGTCAGTGGGGGCTTCTTTTTTCTCTGTACCAACAGTCCCTTGACACCTTTCAGCATCTTGTACCAGAGTCAAGACAAGCCAAAATGTGAATTAAGGGATGTAATCGAAACTTTGGCATGGATCGAGGTGAGTTTACATTACTCATCAGTAAAGGAAATTTGGGAAGAACCAAAAATCACGTCCATCTGTAGTTCTGCCTATCCTCTCACCTTTTTTTGCTGTGTACCCGACAGGTGGAAGTATTTTCCTTGCACCTCTGGTCATGGTTTTGTAAGCTGTTAATAACTAGAACCTCACGTTCCCACTCATCTTAGTCAGTCCTGCAACTCCTTCGTACTCCGCTCGGGTAATTAGATAAGTCCTGCCGAAACTTCTGCCGGTTGGGAGGTTCTTATGGCCCCCATTGATACACAGACAGACCGATCTAGAAATCTCACCATCCATGTCTGCACGGGAGAGATTAGTGTCGATGAGATCTTAACGGCACTCAAAAAGTTCTGGTTTGGAGAGGTTACTAAGGATGTACTTTGGGATATGGTTGAAGCTGAACTGAATCCTCATGAACCTGAGATTCATAAAATCGATACTTTCTTGCAGCGAATACAAAGAGCGCAACTGGGGTATAAAAGACGAGGAGGTAAAACTGCGCTTGTAGGCGCTAGACAATACATCTTTCTGATTCTTAGGCAGTTCAAAGCGTGGGCTGATACAGTGGGAAATACTCCGTTTGAATTTCAAGAATTTAACGATGTTGAGGAAGCCATGCAATGGCTAACCTCCGAAGAATGAACTAAGTGTCAACTCAGTTTGCAGCCTCGACCTAGTGATTGCCAGATCAAGTTTCCGTTACTGCAATTGATCGTTATTATTCTGAATCTCCTACATTCTTGCTTGGTGTTAACCTCAACTGTCATTAAATAA
>PPDG01000233.1 GCA_002899795.1 Desulfobacteraceae bacterium
GCCAGGATCTCACGTACGGTGAAGTACGCTTCGTCCTGACCGAGCCTGTGCGCAGCCACATCTAGCGCACTCTAGTGCGTTTTTCCTCGGAGTAGGTCTACAACGTTAGGGTTTATCTGCCATATAGTCTATGGAGTGAAACTCCCAGCAAGCCTAACGGACGGCGTTGAATGCATTATGAGGAATAGGTCGAAGGGTCGAAATGAGATGAGAGACTCGGGTCAGAAGAGTGCCGCCACGAACTGTTCAGGGTCAAACTCCCTGAGATCATCCAAGCCCTCGCCCAAGCCGATGAAGCGGATGGGGATTTGAAATTCCTGACAGGCACCCACAACTATGCCACCTTTGGCCGTGCCATCCAGCTTGGTGAGCACCAGCCCTGTGACCGTCAATTCCTGATGGAAAAAATGCGTTTGCGAGATTGCGTTTTGTCCTGTGGTGGCGTCAAGGATGAGCAGGACCTCATGGGGGGCGGTGTCCATTTGTCTCGAAATCACCCGCTTTATTTTTTTGAGTTCCTCCATGAGATTCACCTTGGTGTGGAGACGACCTGCTGTGTCTATTAACACCACGTCCACACCTCGAGCCTGAGCCGCAGCCATGGCATCATAGACCACGGCCGCCGGGTCAGCACCACTACTTTGCTTGACCAGCTCGACTTCCACACGTTCAGCCCAGGTTGACAGCTGTTCTGTGGCCGCAGCCCGAAAGGTGTCGGCAGCAACCAGCATCACCCGTAAACCCGCCTGTTTATAGTGGAACGCCATCTTGGCGAGGGTTGTAGTTTTGCCCACACCATTGACACCAACAGCCATGATCACAAATGGCTTGTGACCAGTAACATCTAGGGCTGAGGTCTCGACCTTTAGGAAACGGCGGATTTCGTCCTTCAGGTGGATGCGCAATCGATCTGCATCCGTAAGCTCCCGGCGATGGAGCTTCTCCTCCATGGAAGTAATCAGTTTCTGTGTGGTAGCAACCCCGAGGTCTGAGGTGATCAACACTTCTTCCAATTCCTCTAGCACATCTTGGTCAATTTCTTTCTTGCCAACAACCAACCGGTCGATTTGTCCTGCCAGTGTCTTCCTGGTCTTCTGTAACCGCGAGCGCATATAAGTGAAAATCCCGGAAGTTGTCTCAGAGGCAGGCTCGACCCCATTCTCCGCCGGAGGATCTTCGGTTTCAGGAGAGGATTCTTCTGGCTGGGGAGATTCGATTGTATTCTCCCCCGCACTCTCGGTTGCATCGTCTTCCTGTTTGCGTCTAAACCATCTAGCCATGGGTTTCAGGAATACCTTGAAAGTTTACAGAGATGATTTTTGAAATACCGGGCTCTTCCATGGTCACCCCCAGAAGAATATCTGATATCTCCATGGTTCTCTTGTTGTGGGTGACCATAATGATTTGAGAATCTTGGCTGATTCTTTTGAGCACCTCAATGAAGCGATCAATGTTGGCGTCATCCAGAGGGGCGTCCACCTCGTCCAAAATACAAAATGGACTGGGTTTTATCATATAGAGGGAGAAAAGGAGCGCGGCTGCAGCCAGGGCCTTTTCTCCGCCGGAAAGGAGACTCATGCTGGTCAGTTTCTTGCCTGGAGGATGCACGAGGATTTCCACCCCAGCCTCCAGGGGATCGCGGTCGGTCATGAGCCGCAAATGGCCACTGCCACCATTGAAAAGCAGAGGAAAAACTTCTGCAAGTTTGCGATTTACAGCTTCGAGGGTTTGGAGAAACCGCTTTCGAGTTGTGCGATTGATCCGAGAAATTGCCTTTTTCAAGCCTTCCAGTGACTGTACGAGATCATCCCGTTGAGCAGTGAGGAAGTCGTGGCGTTGTTGCTGTTCTTCGTATTCCTCTATGGCTGTCAAGTTCACCTCACCAATGCGCGCCACCCGATCGCGAAGCCGCTGCAGTCTAGCTTCCGACTTTTCCAAATCCACGACCTCTTCTTCCGAAACAGGTAAATCCTCCATGGTGAGGTCCAGATGGTAGTGCTCCTGAATCTGGTGCACGAGATACTGGATCTTCAGGTTGAGTTCGGTGAGTTCTTGGTGCCGAGTCTGAATCTCCCGCTCCTGTTCTTTGTCCTGTTTGATCAGCTGCAGTCTGCGGGATTCAAAATTTTGCTGCTTTCCTTCAAACTCACGCCAGTGGTCCTCTTCAACTCTGAGGCGCTCTTCTCGCTCCAGCAACTGCTTGTGGGCTTGCTCTAGTCTCTCTTGGGTTTGTTGTTGTTCCTCGGTAAGCTGATGTATTTGATGCTGGCAATTTTTTCTCTCTTCCAGAAGCTGTTGGTCTCGCCGACCGCCTTCAGCAGTATACTCTTCCAGCCTCTGGTGGCTCGAGCGGGCTGCCTCTTTTTTCTCCACAAGCGCACCAACCGACACCTGTTGAGCCGTGGCTTTTTCCTGCAGGCCGTCCACTATATTTTCCTGTTCCTGCCGCTGCTGTTGCGCTTCCGCTAAGCCCTCCTCCGCTTCTTCTTTTTGCTCTTCCAGAGCCTCAAGTTCACGCTCGCTTTGGCTGAGTTCGGTCTGGAGCTGAGAGACCTCTTCTTTATCGTGGTCTTTTTCCATGTCCAGTACTGCTAGCCGCTCGATGATTCCCTGGTGTTCGGCCTGCGAGCGGTAGTGCTTTTTTTCTTGTTCCAAAAGCTGATCTCGCAATATCTGTTGGTTCTCCTGAATTGACTGGAGTCGTGAGACAATCTGGGCAAGCTGTTCATCGACTTTCCCGGATTTGTCCCGCTCTTTTTTCAACCTTTCTTCTGAGGCAATAATCTTGGCCTCAAGATCCTTCCTCTCCTCCTGTTTTTCCAAGATACTTATCTGTTGTTCCTGGCTTCCTCCCCATAGTGTTCCGTCCTGGCCGATCAGATCCCCTTCGGCCGTTACCAAGATATACGCCTTGGGGTGCAACTGCCACCAGGATAAAGCCTGCTCCAGGTCGGAGCAAAACAGTACCTGGGACAACAGATGATTGATAACCGATTCGTAGCCCGGGCGCGGTCTGACCAAGCGTGCCAGAGGAACTGGACCCTCACCGTCGGCCTTTAACTCCGGGGCCTCATTGGTGACAGATAGCGGCACAAAATAGTTCCGGCCTGTTTTTGTGCGTTTGAGGTGCTGCAAAGCAGTACGGGCATCACTGACTGAATCCACCACTAATGCCTGCAGTCGGCCACCGAGAACTGCCTCAACCGCCTGGCGATGGCTGACATCTACTTCCAACATTTCTGCCACTGCGCCCCTGATGTTACAGTGAAGTTCTTTCTCATCCCTGGCGTTCATTAGCTCCCTGACCGCATCGTTAAACCAGGCGTAGGAGTCCTCCATCTCCAGGAGTATCTTCAATTGGGACTGTTGCTGGTGGTAGGTGCTTTCCAGGGCGGTAATTGTCTCAGTGTACCCTTCACGATCCTGTTCAAGCTTGTGTTGCTGCTGCTTGAGAGAATTAACTTCGGCAGAAAGTTTCTTGAGTTCTCCCTCACTGGCACTTTTTTTCTTTTCCAGACTCTCAATTTGGGGCTGCAAGTGATCGTGTTTTTCCTTGAGTTCCCGGTATTCGGATTCTTGGCGACTTTGGCGGCGGCCAAAATCTTCCAGTCTTTTGCGCATTGACAGTTGATCATTGCGCGCCCGCGCTAGTTCCCCCAACAGGTCAACCAGATCACCTTTTCCCTCATCCAGCTGATCAGTTAACTGAATCAGACGTGCCTTTTCTCGGTCCAACTCACCGTTCAGTTGGCCGACCAGGGCTTCAGCCTCGGAGCATTCCGCTGATAATTCTCGTTGTTTTTCAGCCAACCGGTCTTTTTCCTGAGCAAGTTGCGCCTGCCGTTCCTCTTGCTCCAGGATCTCCTTTGCCAACCGTTGCTGTCTTTGCTCTAATTCTTTGATTTGCCGTTGCAGGTGGAGGAGGCTATTCTCGTCGCTGGTGATTGAGTTCTTGACCTGAAACAGTGCCTCTCTGCGTTGTCGGAGACTCTCCTCTATTTCGTGCATCTGACTGCCACGCTCTGTTAGTTCAGCGTCCAGTCTGCCCAATTGCGCCCCCCGCTCAGATTGGGAATCTTTTAGAGAGCGGAGGTCTTTGTCCAGCACTTCCATTTCTTTGCGCCACTGGCCATAATGATGCAGTGCGCGGTTGATTTCAATCTGCTTAATTTCCTTTTTTAGGGACCGATAACGATTTGCCCGCTGAGCCTGACGTTTGAGGCTCGAAAGCTGACGCGAAACTTCGGCGATGATGTCACCAAGGCGGAGAAGGTTCTGTTTTGTAAGTTCGATCTTGCGGAGGGCAGCCTTCTTTTTGACCTTAAACTTGGTGATCCCTGCAGCTTCCTCGATGAGGGCGCGGATGTCTTCTGGTTTGGACTCCACAACGTGGCTGATCTTGCCTTGCTCGATAATGGCATAGTGGCGATGCCCGACTCCGACATCCATGAAAAGCTTACCTATGTCCATCCTACGGCAAGGGATTTTGTTGATGAGATATTCACTCTCTCCGGAACGAAAAAGGCGGCGGGTGACCATGATTTCACTGAGGTCGTGGTAGGGCGGAGGCGCTTTGCCATCCTCGTTGGAGAGAACGAGTGAGACCTCGGTAAAATTCAAAGATGGACGTCCATTAGCGCCGCCGAATATGACCTCCTCCATGAATTTACCCCGGAGTTGTTTGGCGCTCTGTTCGCCTAGCACCCAGCGAATGGCGTCGACAATATTGCTCTTGCCACAGCCATTGGGTCCCACAACCGCACAGATCCCGGTGGAAAAGGTGATGGTGGCTTTGTCGACAAACGACTTGAATCCGAAGAGTTCTAGCTGTTTAACGTGCATGGGGCTTAGGGGAAGAGGACAATTCCTCTGGTTTAAGGATTGTCCGGAGTGAAAGTATGTCCAGGGGCATGTTTTCAGGTTTCATCTTGGTTTGGACCACCTCTCCAAAAAATCACCGCATGCTAACAAAAAGGTAGAACCTTGTAAAGCGATTCTTCTTGTATTTGCTTGGTTCAAGTTGGAGAGGCGGGGGGGGCAGGGGCGGAGATCAAAGGACAGAAGGCAGCGGGCAGAGGAAAGATTGCGGATTGCGGATTTAACAAAAAAGCAGTCAGCAGGCAGGATACAACAAGAAGAAAGAAGACAGAGGGCACATGGTAGATTGCAGATTCTAGATTTGAGATCTCACATCCCACATCTGCCATTCCCCAATCCGGCATTCCTTCAGGGGCAGTTTAAACCACGTTCTCTGGACCCTTCTTCTTTACTTGAATGATCTATCCGCAGTTCACAAAACCAAGCGCGAAAAATCTGCCAGTTGCTGGAAAAGGTTGGCGATTCGGGTCAGTAGGGCCAACCGGTTCTGTCTCAGAGACAAGTCCTTGTCTAGAACCATTACATCGTCGAAAAAGTGATCAATGGGACCTTTGAGCTCACTCAAGCGCTCCAGAACGTCGCCGTAGTCCCGCTTAGCCAGAACCTTTTCCAGTTCTTGCTCACAGGTTACCACTTCCTGATACAAATCCTTTTCTGCTTGATTAACGAACAGCTCAGGATCCACATCACCATCCACCGGTTCTTTCAGAATATTGACCACCCGCTTCACTGTCCCCACTAAGGGTTCAAAAGTCTCACTTTCTTTGAAGGCTTTGAGGGTGGAAATTTTCGCCACGGTTTCCACCAGCGGATCCAGGTGGTAGGCCAGAACTGCGTCAACCACGTCTTGCGGCTGATCTTGTCCTATAAGGAAATGCTGCAATCTCACCTTGAAGAAATCGAGGACGGCTTGATACGTCTGCTCCTTGGGTTCAGTGAGCTTTCCATCTAACCCATCCAGGGCTTGCTTGATAAGGTCATAGAGGGAAAGGGAGAGATCCTTTGCCAATATGATACGGATTATCCCGAGGGCCTGGCGGCGCAGTGCGAAGGGATCAGCAGTTCCGGTCGGGATTTGACCAACCCCGAAACATCCTACCACTGTGTCCAGTTTGTCGCCCATGCTGACCAGGGCGCCAGCCGTACCAGATGGCAATGCTCCCCCAGAGTGGGTGGGCAGGTAGTGCTCATAAATTGCTTCAGCCACAGCTGCATCTTCATTGGCAAGGCGAGCATAGGCCCGGCCCATGACACCCTGCAGTGAAGGGAACTCGCTCACGGTACCAGTCACCAGATCAGCCTTGCACAAGAATGCAGCCCTACTGACGGTCGGTTTTTGCTCCGGTGCTACCTGGTCGGCCATATGTTCAGCCAGGGCCTTGAAACGTTCCAGCTTTTCGTAAGAGGTCCCGAGCTTGGAGTGGAAGACCACCTCTTTTAGTTCCTCGACCCTGTCTTCAAGGGAGACCTTCTGATCCGCCACATAGTAGAAACGGGCATCCTCAAGACGAGCCCGGATTACCCGCTCGTTACCGTGGGCGACCACTTGAGGGTCCCGGGTCAGGGTATTGTTAACCGTGACAAAGTAAGGCATCAATTTGCCGGCATCGTCCACTACGGCGAAGTAACGCTGATGAGAGCGCATGGCCGTAATCAGAACTTCCTGCGGCAACTCCAGGTAGTGCTTGTCGAAACTGCCACAGACAGCCGTGGGGTACTCCGCCAGCTGAACGACTTCATCCAGAAGCCCTTCATCCTCACGGATAGTACCGTTTTTCTCTTTGGCACAAGCAGCAACAAGCTGGCGGATTCGTTCAGTCCTCTCCTCAATGTCAACGATTACAAACCGTTCACGCAGGGCCTCCACATAGCCGTCAATCTCAGTGACCTCAAACGGCCCAGGGCTCATGAAACGATGCCCGTAGGAAGTGTTGCCACTCGTGACATTGCCGTAAGTGCACGGGACTACTTCTTGGCCCAACAAGGCAACGATCCAATGTATTGGTCGGGCAAAAGTAACTTTCAAACTGCCCCAGCGCATGGACTTGGGAAAGGGAATATCTTGGATTAGATCTGCAAGCACTCCACTCAAAATATCAACAGTAGAGATGCCAGCCTGGTGACGGCTAACCACCACATACTCACCTTTGCCGGTTTGTTTCACCTGGAGTTCATCCGGGCTCACCCCCTGGGCCCGGGCAAAACCGAGGGCTGCCTGAGTGGGATTCCCCGACTCGTCAAAAGCGGCTGCCTTAGGAGGGCCGGTGATCTCGATGGTCTGGGCTTCCTGCTTTTCGGCCACATCCTTAATCAGCCAGACCAGCCGTCTCGGTGTGGCCATGGTTTGGATGGATCCGTGGGCCGCCCGCTGCTCCGACAGGGTTTTACTGAGCATGGCCGCCATTGCCTCCAGGGCTGGCTTGATGTAACTGGCTGGAATCTCCTCAGTACCTATTTCTAATAAAAAGTCTTTTGCCATAAGGTCTCCCCCAAATCCATATCGTAATCGCTGTTTACCAAAACCACAATCATCGCCCTTGTAAGTTCTTCCATCTGTTGAGCAAGGGATAGCCCATCTCTTCACGCTGCTCCAGGTAGCTTTGGGCCGCAAGCCGAGCCAGGTTCCGTACCCGACCGATGTAGTTGGTGCGCTCAGCTACACTGATGGCTCCTCTGGCATCCAGCAGATTAAAGGTGTGCGAACACTTCAAGCAGTAGTCATAAGTGGGCAGCACCAATTTGCGCTCATTCATACTGATGGCTTCAGCTTCGTACATATTGAAGAGTTTGAAGAGCATGTCCACATCAGCTTCTTCAAAGTTGTAATAAGAAAATTCCACCTCCCATTTGTGATGGACGTCCCCGTAGGTCATCTGGTCCGTCCAGGCCAGGTCAAAGATGTTGTCTATCCCCTGGAGGTACATGGCAATCCGTTCGAGGCCATAGGTGAGTTCACCAGAGATAGGATCCAGAGGCATGCCGCCAGCATTCTGAAAATAGGTAAACTGGGTAATTTCCATGCCGTCCAGCCAGACCTCCCAACCAAGCCCAGAAGCTCCCAGAGTGGGCGACTCCCAGTCATCCTCCACAAAACGAATATCGTGGTCCAGCGGATCTATGCCGAAGCTCTTGAGGCTATCCAAGTACAGCTCCTGTAGATCCATGGGAGATGGTTTGAGGATTACCTGATATTGGTAGTAGTGCTGAAGACGATTAGGGTTTTCCCCGTAGCGTCCATCGGTTGGCCGACGTGATGGTTCCACGTAAGCGACATTGTATGGCTCGGGACCAAGAGAACGAAGCAGGGTTGCCGGGTTGAAAGTTCCGGCGCCTACTTCGATATCGTATGGTTGTTGAATTATACACCCATAGTCGTGCCAATATTGCTCAATTGCTAGGATCAATTCCTGAAATGTCATGGGAGACTCCTTGCGTTGGATAAGAAAGGGTGTGGGTATGGATTAACGGAGTAAGTTACCTTGCGGCTGGTTCTCTGTCAAGCCTATTATCCAGAGGATCTGCAGCTCCAGTGGGCACAGCGCATATTTCGGATTTGGGATTGCGGATTTGGTTGGCTACCGCAAGAATGTTGCAACGATTTGAAATAACTCCCTCTAACGTGAATCTGTCGGCTGTAGGGCGCCTATCTGATAAAGGAGCTTGAGAGATTTCAAATCCTTCTCTAGATAATGCCTGACAAGATCAATAAGAAGGAAGCGACACTCCTGGCGGGATTGGCGTTGGAATCTGAGACGCCAGAGTTTGGCAAGGGGAAGTTGCTGCGCTTGGCGAAGAAGCATCACAGTACCCAAAGAAACCGGATAGGGTTGCTGACCATGTTTATGGTCGTTGCATACGAGACCACCCTGGAGGATGGAGAAAAACCAATTTCCACCAGCACGGAGTTTCTGGCCGCACAGAATACAGCCTTGCAGGTTTGGACCATATCCACTCAAATGCAACATCCGTGTCTGGAACAGCAAGGAAGTGTTTTCAGGCTCCACCGCTAGCTCCAGTTGTTCAAGGTATTGGTAGAGCAGGTCGAAGAGGGCGGCGTTGGCCTGTCTTTCCGGCGACATTTCCAATACTATCTCGCAGCTGAGGCTGGCATATCCCAAACGGGCGATGTCGCTTCGGAGGGCGATGAAGGCGTTCTTGAGCTCGCTGGCATCAAGCCTTACCAGTCCAGAGGTTGGCCGGTCCACATAGGTAACAGCGACGTGGGAACAAGGTTCCAAGGTGTGAACAAATCTTTTCTTACTGCGCCGGGCCCCTTTGGCGATACCGGTGAGTTGCCCTTGGTTTCTGCTGAAAAAAGTGATCAAGCGATCTGATTCGCTGTAGTCCCTGGTGCGGAGAATGATCGCCTCGTCTCGGCGAATTGCCATGGTGCTCTACCTTATCGCAGAGCGCATTTGCCAGCAGGCAGCAAGCAAAAGAGCCGCTCCAGCGAGCGGTGCAAGCGAGATGACTTATACATTCGCTTAGTCTAGTGAGTCTTTAAACCTTTCTCGCTCGTCTCGCCCGCCCTCACGTCTCGCTGCAAATGCGCTTTGCGCTATGCGATATTTTCATCGGACGATGTATTTCAGAAAGGCAGTGGAGGTGGAGAGGTAGATGAGGATGCCCGTGATGTCATTGGCTGTGGTAACGAAGGGCCCGGAAGCCACCGCCGGATCGATACCTAGTTGTTTGAAACCGATCGGCACCAGTGTGCCCATAAGCGAGGCTACTACAATGGCACCAGCCATGGCGCAGCCCACGGTGAACCCCAGGGCGGGGTTGTGGTGCCAGAGTTCGGCAGCAATGCCAATGGTAAGTCCGCAGGCAAGGGCCATGAGCAGTCCCACCCTGACTTCCTTGAATATGGTGCGGCCCAACCTGTGCAGATCAATATCGCCTGTAGCTAGGCCTCTCACCGTGATTGTGGAAGATTGGATGCCTACGTTGCCCCCCATGGCGGTGATCACCGGTACAAAGGTGATCAGGACGATGGCATCGGCCAGGGTCACCTTGAAAAGCCAGAGGAGGTAGCCGGTCAGCAAGCCGCCAAAGAGGTTGGTGATCAGCCAGGGGAGGCGATATCGAGATATCTTCCAGATCTGGTCGCCGTAATTAAGTTCATCTTCGTGGGTTCCGGCCATGCGCAAGACATCCTCGGAGATCTCCTCCTCCACAATGTCCAAAATGTCGTCAATGGTGATTCGCCCCACCAGGTTGTCATCGGAATCTACCACCGCTGCCGAAATGATGTCATACTTCTGAAATATCCTGGCAACATCTTCCTGGTCCATATCAACCGGTATGGGGCGAACACTGGTGTCCATGACCTCTGCAACAATGTCGCCCGGGTCTGAGAGGATCAGCCGGCGCAAACTCAGCTGTCCCACCACCTGCTTGCGAGAGTTAATCACGAAGATATTTGCCAACCCTTCCAAGTCCTTGCCATGCTCGCGAACATGCTTGATGGTATCAGCAATGGTTGCCTCCTGGGGCACTGCCAGCAACTCAGCTTGCATGATGCCGCCAGCGGTTTCCTCGTCATAGGCCAGGAGCCGACGAACCTCTCTGGAATCCTCGACGTCAATGGAGGCCAAAACCTCCTCAACCACCTCTTTCGGGACACTGGCAAGAAGATCTGCGGCATCGTCAGAGTCCAATTCGTCAACGATTTCACCCAGACGTTGGTGAGGTAAATCGGCCAGGATCTGATCTTGAGAAAACTCCGAGAGTTCAGCGATTACCTCTGAAGCGGTGTCAATATCCAGCTCGCGGAATAGCTTTTTCTTCTCATGCTCGTCCAGAGCCTCGAACAAATCTGCAATGTCGGCAGGGTGAAGGTCCGCCAGCAATTGAACCGCCTCAGCCAGCCGATTCTTGTTCAAATCAGCCTTCAACAATGAGAGAGTGTCGCTGCGTTCCTTGGTCATGGTCTGTTCACCGGCTCTCGCTGTTCAATATCTGGTGTGAGGAGCAAGGATGGATCAGGCAGTTTCAGGTAAACTACCTGACCTGTTTCACCCAACCGTTTGAGGGGTTCACCATTCAGATAGAGTTGGATACCACCGGCGTTGCCAATGAGGAGTTTGTAACTTGATGACGCCCGCCATGTTAGCTGTTCACCCGGCTGAAGCAGGTATTCATGCTCCCCAGTCTCATCGGTGCTAATACGGACCCAGGTGGTTTCAGCTGCCTCGGCCTTCAGCAGGTATGGGGATTGGGCAGGAGAAAATATTCCCTCTTCCTGCGGAGATTCACCTGAGGGATAACCACTGCCTTCACCAATCTTGGACACTTCTGCACCAGTGGAAGCAGCGGGGGCAGCCTGACCACCTAATTTAGAGCTGTCAGGTTCTGATCCAGTCATCAACTCTCCCTGAGTCCGCCTGGAACTCTGAGCGGACTTTGCCTGGTTGATTCCAGAGTCAGGATTACTCTTGACCGCTCTCTGGTCCACGGCAGTTGGAGAGATGAACTCTCCACGTGAGGACGACGTGGACTGCTTTCTCACAGAGCTGGGGCGGTACCAAAAGAAGATCAAGCCTGTTAGCAGGGTAAGGGCAATGACAAGAACAAGCAGCTTTTTATTGGAGGATTGGGGCTGTAGTCGTTGATGGAATTTCTCTATCCCTTCCTGATGGTCTCCCGCCTCCTCAAGTAGATTCTGGTATTCAACAATTACCTCTTCCGGATTCAGGCTAATCTTCTCTGCATAAGCTTTCAGAAATCCCTTAATGAGGACCGGGGCGGGAAGTTGTTCAACATTCCCATGCTCAATGGCGCGCAGCATGTCCATACTGATTCTGGTATCGGCCGAGATCTGCTCCAAACTTATTCCTCGTGCTTGTCGTTCTGCTCGCAGAAATTCACCGAGGCTTTTCATGAGATCGCTTCCAGTTGAAATTCAGCCCCAAATTGCTCTTGGGGCTAGGGGTAGATGCGCTGTAACATTCTCGGAAACGGAATAGCTTCGCGTAGATGTTGGATGCCGCAAATCCAGGCTACAGTGCGCTCAATTCCAAGACCGAAGCCTGAATGGGGCACCGAGCCATAGCGTCGTAGATCAAGATACCACTCGAAAGGCTCCCGGGGTAGATCGTGCTGCGCCAGTCTCTCCAAAAGCTTGTTATAGTCGTCTTCTCTCTGAGAGCCGCCAATAATTTCTCCATAACCCTCAGGCGCCAGCACATCAACACAGAGGGCTAGGTCAGGCTTATCTGGATCACTTTTCATATAAAAAGCTTTGGTTTGCAATGGGTAGTGGGTGATCATTACGGGTCGATCAAACTGTTCTGAAATGAGAGTGTCCTCGATGGTACCAAAATCTTCACCCCACTCGTGGTCAATGGAGTTTTGTCGCAAGAGATCCAGGGCTTCATCGTACGTTATTCGCGGAAAGGGAGGTAGCACCGACTCGAGTTTACTTCGCTCACGCCCCAAAACCTTGAGTTCCTCGCTTTTATGGGTGAGGACCGAATGGACCAAGTGGCTGACCAGTTGTTCTGCCAGAGAGAGAATATCCTCCAACTCAGCGAAGGCCGCCTCTGGTTCTAGCATCCAGAACTCGGTAAGGTGCCTGCGGGTTTTAGACTTTTCCGCCCTAAAAGTGGGGCCAAGAGTGTAGACTTTGCCAAAAGCCATGGCACCAGCCTCGGCATACAGTTGGCCGCTTTGGGATAGGTAGGCTTTTTCATCGTAAAAATAATCGGTTTCAAAAAGGGTGGTGGTGCCTTCACAGGCAGCGGGAGTGAGGATGGGAGCATCGAAAAGGATGAATCCCTCTCGGTTCAGATACTCCCGAGCCGCTTCAATAACCTGGCTGCGGATTCGCAGAATTGCGTGTTGCTTGGCAGAACGAAGCCAGAGATGGCGATGGTCCAACAAAAATGCCGGTCCGTGTTCCTTGGGGGTGATGGGATAATCTTCAGCTATCTGGACAACGGTAATATCGCTCACTTGCAGCTCGTGACCACCTGGAGATCTGACGTCTACGTGGACTGTTCCAGTGACCACCAAAGAGGACTCTTGCGTCAGGGTATCGGTGAGGGCAAAGGTAGCAGGGCTCACCTCGTTCTTCACCACCACAGCCTGGATGGTACCAGTTCCATCTCTGATGAGGAGAAAGCGGACCTTGCCGCTTGATCGTTTGCTGTAAAGCCAACCACGGATCGTCACCGTCTGATCAACAAACTGGCCAATAGTATCAACGGTGGTAGTTTGGACCATGGAAGCTCTCCGATAAAGACAGAAGCATCCCCAGAGGTTGACGATCACTGTTTCTGGAGCTGTGGGCTGGTCTCATCGACAATCTTCACATACGAGCGTTCCCGTAAACTGCTCAACCATTCCCTATATCTGAATTCAACTTCTCTTTTGTAGAGTGAATTCCGAATGCTTTCCCGAACTTCATCCAATGCCTTGGGGGGTGCTTTGTCCACCTCGGTGACTTTAATAATGTGTATACCTCTGGTGGTCTCTATGTCCGGGCTGACTTCGCCAGCCTTCAAATTCTCGACTGCGGCCTCGAGAACGGGCTCGAGTTCGCCTCGGGCGAAGTAACCCATGTCTCCTCCCGCCTCCGCTCCGGGACCTTGACTATAGTTCTTAGCCAGCGAGCCAAAATCGACTCCAGCTCGCACACGTTCTAGGATCTGTTGGGCCAGGTCACGTAAGCGAGCTCGCTCCTCCGGAGTGTCGTCGGGATAGTAGGGCAGGTAAATGTCCTGGATACGCCACCGTTCATGTTTCTCGAATTCATGGAGATGGTCCTGATAGTAAGCCTCCACCATCTCGTCGGTGATTACGGTTTTATTTTGAACCTCGCGGCTGACAAGCTTTCTTTGTTCCAGGCCCTCCTTAATTTGCTGGCGAAGGTCTGTTATCGTTTGCTCTTGCGTGCGAAGTTCGGCTTCCAGGGTTTCCTGGGTAAGATTGTTTTCTTTCATGATTCTGGCAACCGTCTCATCTACTTCCTCTTCACGCACGGAAATTTTTAGTCGAGAGATCTCTTGGGAGGCCAAACGCTCGTCAATAAGGCGATTCAGCATACTGTGTCGCATCTCTTCCAGGGACAGCTCTTGCTCACGAAGGAAAGGATTTTGCTGCCGGGCAGCTACCAGTGCGTTTGTCCTTTCATTGAGCTCACTCAGGGTAATAATGTCGTCATTCACGTAAGCAATGATGCGGTCTACGAGCTCCGCAGCTGTGCCAAAAGAGGGCAAAATACCTCCCAGCAGTAAAAACAGCGACAAATTAAGAATCCAACTTCTCCAGCGCACGTCTCTTCCCAGATAACACTGGCCAAGTTGATCTAACTACCCGACCTTAAAACAAAAAGCTAATAAAATTAAATTGATAACATGTTACTTTAAGTTGTGCAAGAGCTTTTTCAGCTCGGTGATTGACTCTACCACGTCGTAGGTGGGGCTGCTGAAATAGAGACGGTGTTCTGGGGTAAGACGCAAGTGCTCTGGCTCGGCTGCAACCAAGCCAGTTAGTTTGTCCAAGTCTATTTCTGGATTTTCAGAAAAGGTAAGGACATACTCGCCATTCACCGCATCCAACCGTTTCACCCACAACCGACGCAAGAGCAGTTTCAGATCTAGCAGTACGAGTAGATGGGAAGTCTCTTCAGGCAGAGGACCAAATCGATCCCGCAGTTCTTCTTCCATATCTGCGAGAGAGCTTTCATCGCTGGCACTGGCGAGGCGCTTATATGTGTTCAATCGCTGGCTGCTGTTGGTGATATATGTTTCAGGTAGATGGGCGGCCAGGTTGAGGTGAATCTCCGGTTCTGCCGGCTCCCTGGCAGTTTCTCCTTTGAGTTGGGTAATGGCTTTTTCCATGAGGTGTACGTACATCTCATAACCCACTGCAGCAATGTGGCCAGATTGGGCGGCCCCAAGAATATTACCTCCACCTCTGATCTGCAAGTCGTTGAGAGCTATCTTGAAACCGGAGCCAAGTTCGGTGAAATCCATAAGGGCCAGTAACCTCCTCTGGGCCTGCCGGGTGACCAGGTGTTCACCCGGAATGAGCAGGTAAGCATAGGCCTGTTCTGAAGATCTACCCACCCGACCACGGAGCTGATAGATCTGGGCCAAGCCGAATTTGTCGGCCCGGTTAATGAAAATTGTGTTTGCGGCAGGGATGTCTAGACCTGACTCGATAATTGTAGTGCAGACGAGCACATCAATTCGGTGATGGATGAAGTCTAGCATGACCTGCTCTAGTTCGCGCTCTCGGAGCTGACCATGCGCTACCGCCACTGTTATTTCAGGCAATAGTTCCTGAAGGTAATTAGCCATCCGATAGATAGTTTTGACGTTGTTATGGACAAAAAATACCTGTCCCCTTCGTGCCTTCTCTTTGCGGACGGCTTCCTTAATGATGAGGTCGTCGAAAGAGCATATTCTGGTCTCGATGGCTCTACGGTCCTCAGGCGGGGTGTCAATGACGCTTAGATCTCGAATTCCTATGAGTGACATGTGCAAGGTGCGGGGAATGGGAGTGGCAGTCAAGGTCAGGACATCGACCTCAGCCCGAAGCTGTTTGATCCGTTCTTTGTGTCGGACGCCAAAACGATGCTCTTCGTCGATAATAAGCAATCCCAGATCTTTGAAGACCACATCTCGTTGGAGCAATCTGTGGGTACCGATAACAATATCAACGAGGCTGTTCTGGAGGTCCGCAAGAATCTTTTTTTGTTCCGCTCTTCCTTTAAAACGGCTCAGCACCTCTAAGAAGGCGGGGTAACCATCCAGCCGTTGCTTGAAAGTGAGGTAGTGTTGCTCTGCAAGAACCGTGGTGGGTACAAGTATCGCCACCTGCTTGCCGTCCATTACTGCCTTAAAAGCAGCGCGTAGGGCTACTTCGGTCTTACCGAAGCCGACATCACCACAAATTAGCCGGTCCATGCACCTATGTCGCTGCATATCAGCAAGGACGTCTTCTATTGCTGCCTGCTGATCCGGAGTTTCTTCGTAAGGAAAGGTGGCCTCGAATTCACGAAAAGAACTGTCCGGTGGAGAGAAAGTCATTGCTTGCTTAATGTGACGCAGGGCATAGATGTGCAGGAGTTCCTGTGCTACTTTCTGGATGGAGTCTTGAACCCGTTTTCGAGTGGAGGCCCAGCGCTGTCCCCCCAGTTTGTCCACTCGAGGCTGATAGCCCTCGACGCCGATATATTTCTGCACCCTATCCAACCGGTCAACGGGAAGATAAAGGAGGTCTCCGTCCTGGTATTCTAATAAGAGGAAATCATTTGAGTGCTCGTTGATTTTCAGGTGGACCAGCCCTTTATAAATACCAATTCCGTGGTCCAGATGAACAACAAAGTCATCAGTCTGAAGATCAGCAAATGTAGCCAGTAATGAACCTATTTCAGGAGGGTGGACCCGGTGCCGACGGGGCTTCTCACCATACAGCTCTGTTTCGGTGACAACGGCCAAACCCTCATCCGGCCACAGAAACCCCATGGGGAGGCGACCCACCACAATCTTGGTAACCGGAGCTCGAAAAGAAAGCTGCCCAAAAGGTTCCGAACTGAATTGGGCGTCCACTCCATAATCAGTAAGCAGGTCTTCCACCCGGCGACCCTGTTCCGCAGTACGACAAACCAGGAATGGGCTCATCCCAGACTGTTGCCACTGTTGGAGCCTTTGAGCCAGGGGTTCTAGCAACCGCTGGCGCTGCTGATGATCTTGAATTTTCTGCTGCAGCCCCCTGTGATCCCCTAGACGGAAGTGGAGAACTTCCGAACTTTCCCCATCAGAAGCATGCTCCACTGGAAGACTGGACTGTAGGATTTGAGGGTAGGATTCAAGCGATGTATCTATTTCCGCCTCATTGAGCAAGTAAGTTTCCGGGGAAAGAGTCCAGCGGGAGTTCTGACGAGCAACATCCCGGTCTCGGTCAGCTTGTTCTAAAAGCCCGACTACCGTCTTTTTGATACTACCTGAGTTGCTCTGCACCACCAGGGTTGATATTGGCAGGTAATGGAAGAGAGTCTCGAGTCTGTCATAATAGAGCGGCAGTAACTGCTCAATGCCGGGGAAGTGGCCCAAGCCCTTCACACGTTCCTGCCAGAGCTCCAGGTCGCCGCGCAAGGTGCCTTCCTCCTTTAGAGCTTCTTTTAACGAAGAAGCAGCCCGTTGCTGCCTAGAGGTAGTGAGCAGTACTTCGTGAGCTGGCACTATGATCACATCATCCAGATGTTCACTGGATCGCTGGCTGGCTGGACTGAAGAACCGAATTGACTCTAAAACCTCATCAAAAAACTCCAAGCGCAGGGGTTGGGGGTAAAGCGGAGTATAAAGGTCAATAATGTCGCCACGGACGCTGAGATCACCCACTTCCTCCACCAAATCGGTCCGGTAATAGCCGATGGAAACCAAGTGGGATATTAGCTCTTCCCGCTGTATCTCTTCTCTTGCAACCAGATATCTGCTGGCGTCCATGCATTGTTGACGAGGCAAAACCTTTTCCATTACTGCTTGGGCCGGGGCCACAATGATTTTTGCTTGGCTGCTCGCTGCAGATGCGTAGAGAACGGCAAGTCGCTGAGCTTGCACATCAGGAGCGACAAAGGGTTCCGCTGGCATGCGGCGATTGGCTGTGGGAAAAAGCCAGAGGGGACATTCCAGGGGGTCCCCCCGCCAATGTTCAGCAAGGCCGAGAAAGAATGAGAGGCTCTGGTGGGCTTCCCAGGCTTGTTTCGGCGAGGCAGTAATCAACAGCACCGTCCGTTTCAGGCCTGGAAGCATACGTGCTAGCCCATAATAGAGCCCCCATTGGCTCAGGCCCTGGGCAAAAATCTTCCGGTTGCCGCTGGCAATTGCAGCGGCCAGGTCTTCAAGACGGGCACCACCAACCAGGTGTTGCCAGTCGTCAGCCAACGGTACTTCGGTGGGGGTATCGCTCTGTAACATAAACGGCAGTACTCCACGGACTGGAAACGATATAGTCGTCAACCATTTCTTGACCGACTATAATCCAAATGTGAGAAAGGCAGAGAAAGTGACAATATAATGAGCTGCACCTAACCGCCGACCAGTGGCGATTAAAGCATAAATGGGGCAAGCAGCACAAAGAAAAATATGCGGGCTAGGCAATAATTGAGTTGCCGGCTAGATCGCCAAATAGCCGCTTCATCTCAGCCTGGAACAGGCAGAGAAACTAACGCATTTACCGGACAAAGGCAAGAGAGCAGGTACAAGAAACAGGAGTTTCCCCAAAAATGTTATGAGCGACACAGGCCAAAGGGGAAGGCTCTTCCACAACGAGCAATTGAACCCCGCTAAAGCGGGATTCGAAATGTAAGGAAGATATCTGGTCTTATTGTAGTTCGCTCGCA
>PPDG01000450.1 GCA_002899795.1 Desulfobacteraceae bacterium
GCAGATCCCACTCTTCCGGAGGGGTCTCTTCCTGGGTGTGGTTTTCAACCAGGTCATCAACAATATCTTCAATCATGTCCATGATAACCGGCTGGAGATCTTCTTCCTCCAGAGCCTGGCGGCGGTGCTGGTAAATTATCTCCCGCTGCTGGTTCATGACATCGTCGTATTCGATAAGCTGCTTGCGAATATTGAAGTTCTGTGCTTCCACTTTCTTCTGGGCGTTTTCTATGGCGCGGGAGATAAGTCCATGTTCTATGGGATGTCCCTCCTCCATGCCCACCCTATCCATGAGGTTAGCGATGCGGTCGGCGGCGAAGATTCTCATGAGATCGTCTTCCAGGGAAAGATAAAAGCGAGATGAGCCCGGGTCACCCTGGCGACCTGCCCGGCCGCGGAGCTGGTTGTCAATGCGGCGAGATTCATGGCGTTCGGTACCGATAATGTGGAGACCATCCATATCCACTACTCCGGGACCCAATACAATGTCGGTACCGCGTCCCGCCATATTGGTGGAGATGGTGGCTGCAGCTTTTTGCCCTGCTTGGGTTATAATTTCCGCTTCTTTCTCATGATTTTTTGCATTCAGCACCGAATGCTTGACGCCCTCTTTCGCTAACATCTTGCTGAGTCTCTCGGACTTCTCAATGGACACAGTACCCACGAGGACCGGCCTTTCCATTTCAGCCAGCTCTTTGATCTCTTCCACCACAGCCTGAAATTTTTCCCGCTCGGTCTTGTAGATAACATCAGAGTGATCTAATCTGATCATCTTTTTGTTGGTAGGGATGAGCATCACGTCCAGGTTATAGATCTTGGCAAACTCCTCAGCTTCAGTGTCGGCGGTTCCTGTCATGCCGGCGAGTTTCTCATACATACGAAAATAGTTCTGAAAAGTAATGGTGGCGAGGGTCTGGTTTTCCTGCTCAACCCGCACACCCTCTCTGGCTTCCAGTGCTTGATGCAAACCATCGCTGTAACGACGACCAGGCATGAGGCGGCCAGTGAACTCATCTACGATGATGATCTGACCATCTTTGACCACGTAATCCACATCCTTGCCGAAGAGGGCGTAGGCCTTTAGCAACTGGTTGATCACATGGTTGCGGGTAAGCTTCTGCTCATAATCGCTCCGAAGCCGATGTTTGTGTTCTGCTTTTTCTTCCGAGGAGAGAGTGTTGTCTTGATCAATTCGGTCTAGTTCCATTTCCAGCTCTGGCAGGATGAAGAAGGTGGAATCGTTCTTGGCAATTATGTCCTTGCCGCTCTCAGTGGGATATACATTTCGCTCCTTCTCCTCCACCACGTAGTAGAGGGATTCATCCACCTCGGGAAGGCGCTTGGCGAGGGAATAGTCCTGTTCCACGGTCTTGAGGAGCTTGCGTATCTTCCCCTCTTCCATCATCTCCATAACACTGGGATGCTTGGGGGCAGCCCGATAGGCCCGGAGAAACACCTCACCTGCTTCGTACTCCTGGTCCTCATCCAGAAGTTTTCTAGCTTCGCGGATAAACTCCTGGGCTAATTTCTGTTGTCTCTGAAACAGGTTGGCCACCGGGGCGCGGAGCTTCTCGTAGTCTTTGATGGAATAGTCCACCGGACCGGAAATGATCAGCGGCGTCCGTGCTTCGTCTATGAGGATGCTGTCCACCTCGTCAACTATGGCATAGTTGAGTTCTCGCTGCACGCAATCCTTGCGGTGAAATTTCATATTGTCCCGCAGATAGTCGAAGCCGAACTCGTTGTTCGTGCCATAGGTTACGTCGGCACCATAGGCCTGTTGCCGCTCCTGATCGTTGAGATCATGAAGTATTACCCCCGCGCTCAAACCGAGGAATTTGTAAATGGCTCCCATCCACTCGGAATCACGGCGAGCAAGGTAGTCATTAACCGTGACCACATGCACCCCGCGGCCGGTGAGTGCATTGAGGTAGACCGGCATGGTAGCAGCCAGGGTCTTGCCTTCCCCGGTTTTCATCTCGGAGATCTTGCCTTGGTGGAGCACGATACCGCCAATGAGCTGGACGTCAAACGGTCGCATCCCCAAGGTGCGCACAGAGGCTTCCCGAACCACGGCGAATGCCTCCGGCAATAACTCATCCAGCTCAGCTCCCTGGTCCAAAAGCTGGCGAAAGCGTGCCGTGGCGCCAGCCAGCTCCGCATCACTCAGGGAACTCATCTCTGACTCCATGCTGTTGATTTGATCCACCAGTGGCGCCAGTCTTCCGAGTTCACGGTCATTCTTGCTGCCAAAAAGTTTCGTTATTGGATTCAGCGATAGAGCCATATGTTATTCCTGCCTTGAAAAAACCGAGGGCTTAGAGGGTTTAGATCTCAATAATCATGGCAGTCTCATCGCACTCGGGAAATTTGATGCACTTTAGGCAATCTGCCCAGATTTTGTGGGGCAACGTCCCCTTGTCCACGACTTGGAACCCCATTTTTTGAAAAAACTCTACCTGGTACGTGAGAACGAAGATGCGGTGCAATCCTAAAGCGATGGCCTCGGCAATGCAAGCCTCCACAAGTTTCTTGCCAATGCCCTGACCCTGATACGGTTCCCTGACCGCCAGAGATCGAATCTCGGCCAGGTCTTCCCAACAGATGTGCATGCTGCAAGTGCCGATGATTTCCGGCTTATCGTCATCCAGGGAGACAAAAATATCTCGAAGGTTATCATACAGTTCACTCAGGGAACGAGGCAGCATATCGCCGCGCTGGGCGTGGGCGGCCAGCATTTTTTGAATTTCAGGGATCTCATCAACCCTCGCTTTCCGAATCTGCTCTGCCATCTTGATCTCCGCCCTATCCGGTGCTGCTTCGCCGCACTGTGGGCTCTTTACTGCTTAGTGAAAACTTATTTACCCCGTTACTGTTTACAGGCAGATTATAGCTCGTCTCTCCTCAAGGTCAACCATGCGACAAAGGTGCCAATCTGCCGGCGAGATAAGGATTACCGACTTCGCCTGGTGGTCAGATCATACTTGGAGATTAGCCGGGAAAGGTAGGTCCGTTGGATGCCCAGCACCTTTGCCGTTTCCTTAACGCTGCTACCCTGATGATCCAGGTTGCGCTGCAAGAAGTCACGCTTGAAAGAGTCAAGCGCCTCCTTCAAGGTACAACCCAAGAGTTCTTGAGCGGTGTCTCCGGACGGCACCACACTGAAGGGAAGGTCTTCAGGCTCTATATGCCCGCCGCCACCCATCACCACGGCGCGCTCAACGGCATTTTCCAACTCGCGCACATTGCCAGGCCAGTGATAGTTTTGCAGCACTTCCATGGTGTTCGGGCTGAAGCTGAGATTGGATGGCCCCCTGATATGCTTGTACTTGTCCAAGAAGTGTTGGGCCAGGACTAGGATGTCATCTCTCCGTTCCCTGAGCGATGGGATGTGAATATGCACCACGTTGAGGCGGTAGTAGAGGTCTTCTCTGAAGCCGCCATTCTGCACCTCTTCAAAGAGATTCTTATTGGTGGCGGCAATGGCCCTTATGTCCACCTGCATGGGGCTGGCTGAGCCAACTCGATTGAAGGTGCCTTCTTGGATGACCCGCAGCAGTTTTACCTGCATGGAAGGGCTCATTTCGGCGACCTCGTCCAGAAAGAGGGTGCCGCCGTCGGCAATTTCCAGGACCCCGGTTTTTCGCGAAATGGCCCCGGTGAACGAGCCTTTCTCATGGCCGAACAGTTCAGATTCCAGCAGAGTGTCGGTAAAAGCGGCGCAATTGACCACCATAAGTTTTCTCTTGCGCCGAGGTCCAATTTTATGGACGAGTCTGGCTACAAGTTCTTTGCCCGTGCCGCTCTCTCCAGTTATCAGGGTAGTGGTTTTGGAGTTGGCGACCTTGACGGCGTCTGAGATCACCGTTTCAATGGCCTTGCTGACACCAATAATTTCATAACGGGACTCCAGCTCCTTTTTTAGAGATATGTTTTCGTTTACTATGTCCTTGTAGTTTCGGGCTCGTTCCATGGCAACAGAGGCGAGTTCTGAAAAATGGCTCAAGATCTCCATGTCGGCTTCGTAGATGGGCTGCCCATCCTCACGGTCGATAATCTGGATGACGCCAATAACATCCCGCCCGCTCTTTATGGGCACGCAGGCAATGGACCGAGTTTCAAAACCAGTTGCTTCGCTGATAGTATTGTCCCAGCGGGCATCTTTCGATACGTCGGGGACAAGAAGGGGTTTACCGGTTAAAGCCACATGACCGGCGATGCCCTGACCCATGTCAATCTCAAATTTCTTAACTTCTTCTTTCGCTTCTCCAGTTGCGATCTGAAAGTAGAGTTTGTTCTTACTCTTGTTGACCAGCAGAAGAGAACTCGCCTTGGCTTCCATCAGCCTGGTCACTGATTCGATAATCATTTCCAACACACTATCTGTGTCCAGCACTGAAGTAAGCAGGGGTGAAATATCTTTGAGTATACTTACACGTGGGTCGACGGCCCGATCTCGCATGGAAATCCTCCTTTAAAACTGAATTGTGTATTTATTTGTATACCAAAAGGAGAGTAACGTCAATAATTATAGGTGATCACTAAATCTTTTTACGCCGACGGTTTCAGGAAAAGAGAAAAAATACTATTTTTGGCGTAAAATTTGCTTTAAGAATCAAGCGTCTAGGAGAGGTGCCCAGTCAATTGCCGGAGAACATCTAATTCTTACCCGTAGCAGGTTAACTTACCGCTATGGCTAAAAAAAGCTTGACAGGGCTGAAGGTTTAAACTAAAAGTGAGCCCAATGTACTCAAAGTAAACTACAATTCCTCTACTCTGGGCTCCATTCTGAGACGAAACCAATGACAACAGCTTTTAGAGGGATCGAACACTTCTACTTTGCCTTGCTGCCCGGAGCTCACCGGGATTTTAGATCCAAGAATTTTTACAAAATATCACCATTAGTAGCAGTTTTTTTGACACCCTCTCCTACATCTAACGATCAGGTAGCGGTATGAAGCGAAAACGAATAACCATAATGTGGATGCCGTCGGTGAGTTCCAAATCCCGAACCTTCTCTCTCCCAGTTATAGCCCTGTACATTTTTGTGGGCATGTTGTTGCTCTCTTGGGCACTATTGGCCACAGGGGGATACTTTGGCAATCGTCTCTATCATGACTATACCCAGGTACGGGAGGAAAATACCCATCTGCTCCAGAAGGAGAGGGAGTTGGAGGCACTGCGCCAGACCATGGAGCGCATCCAACAGGATGAAAATACCATCCGGAGCTTTCTCGGCCTGGAAAAGGGTCACGAAGAGACAAGCGGCCTCGGGCAGGGAGGTGAGCCCTCACCGGATCTCTCGACCATAGCTCCCACGGATGCCATGACCAGCGGCAGCATGCCATTCCGCTCCAAGCCCAGAAAGGTCTCGGTCCTCCAAAGGGCCCAGCAGTTGGAGGCAGACTTGCAGGAGCTGGTGGGAACGATGCGAAGCCAGCGGCAGACCTGGGATAGCACGCCGAGTATCATTCCTATAGACGTGAGGAATTACTGGTTTTCCTCGGGATTCGGCTGGCGACGCAGTCCCTTCACTGGTCTGAAAGAGTTCCACAATGGCTTGGATATCAGTGGTCGCAAGGGCACACCAATAATAGCACCCGCCACTGGCAAAGTAATAAAGAGAGGATATGATAAGTATCTTGGTAAGTTTATCAAGATAGACCACGGCTGGAATATTGTTAGCACCTTTGGACATCTGTCCGACTACAATGTAAGTCCTGGACAGAAAGTTGAACGAGGGGACATCATTGCTTTTATGGGCAACAGCGGTCTCTCAACGGGTAACCACCTTCATTACATGATTAAAGTCAAGAATCGGTGTGTGAATCCTCTTCATTACATCCTAAATGCGAAGGCTAACCGTCTCCTGGTCCGCCCTTTGCGAGTTGAGGGTGGCGGACAATGAAAATCAAGAATAAGAAGGAAAAGAGTCTGTCCTTGGATACCCTCATCGGGGCCAACACTGTCTTCGAAGGGTCAATTCAGAGTGACCGCAGTGTCTGTGTGGAAGGCAGCATAAGAGGCAGGATCGAAGCCAAAGGTGAGGTGGTAGTGGGCCGCCAGGGCAAGGTCGAGGCTGATATTTATGCAGACTCAGTGGTGGTAGGCGGTCAGATTATTGGCAACATCAACGCTCGGAGTCGATTGGAAATCACTGCCACGGGGCGGGTTACCGGAGACATTGAGGCAACCAAAATAACCGTTGCCGAGGGCGGAATGGTGGACGGTTCGTTCAAGATGATGGAGGCAGTGGAATCCGCATATCCACAGTTGGAAAGTGGGTTATCTATTGAAGAGAGTGATCAGTCCAACATCCAATCCCAACCTGATCCCATCGAAAGCCTACCCCAGGCGTGAGATACTTCCAAATCCAGCGGCTTAAGACCTCATAATTTGGGAATGCGAAAGGATTCTTGGTATCTTTTCGACCCACGAGTAGCTGTGAGAGGTGGCCAAGAGACTTCTTTATACGAGGTTGAGACCATCGTAGAGATGAGGAATGAGGAACGATTACTCAGTCACTATCTTTTCCAGGCACAAGGGTAAAACTCTTTCCTTTAATCTGGATCGGCGCTTCATATATGTGCCGCTGGTCATTATGGTCTTACTGGTGGTGAGTTGTGTTCTTTTGGGACAATCCTATTTTCAGGAACGCGAGGAACGCCAGCGACTGGAAGGAAGAGTCGCCCTGCTCGAAGAGCTTATGGATAAATTCGAAGAGCGAGCGGAAAGGCAGGGTGGGGAAGCTTCCTCAAAGGGGACGGCGGAACCTGCAGCCCAGCCGACAGTAAAGGTTGCTCGTGTACTGGAAGAAAAGGAAAAGAGCCAAGAGCCCCCAGTGCCAGAGATTCGGATCGGCGGCAATGTAGAAGTCGATCCTCGACCCATTGCTAAAATAGATGAGGCCAAGGTCATTTCCCTGGAAGAAAACAGGGAAGGCTTTCGGTTCGTTTTCAAACTGGTTAACTTGATTGGTGAACCAATGGCAGGGAATGTGGCCATAATAGCTTCCCTCAGACCACCTCACCAGCCTCGTTTCGTCTCCTTTCCTTCTATGAAAATAGCTGATGGCATGCCGGTCAAGTTGAGAAAATCGGTGGGGTACAATATCAGCTATTTCAAGGAGATAACCGGCAAATTCTACTTCCCTTTCTCCTACTCCGAGTCTTTTCGGGTCTTGATCTACGACCGAGATGAAGAACTGGTCTTAGACTACACTTTTCTTGCTGAAGATGTGGATGTTCACGATCTCAAGCCCGAGGAACCAGCCCCATCCCTCTATAGCTCCGAACCCTCCGAAACCTCTGAACTCTCCGAACCCTCTGAACTCTCAGGACCCTCTGAACTTTCCGAACCCTCTGGACCCTCAGATCCTTCCTTGAGCTCTTAGCCCAAAGTTATTTACTAACAGCCAAATTTCGCGGCTCTGTTTCTCTGTGGTTAATTAATGGGGAAAGGTTTTCATATTTCAGAGTGCAAGATCCTTCTCCAGTCGCTGCCAGCGTTGGACATGTTCCCTCATGCCTGCCGCGTCAAGAATGCCTTTCTCGCTGACAAAACCGGTAATGAGCTGCCTGGGGGTAATATCGAAGTATACATTGTCGCTATGTTTCTCTTGCCGGGACCAGACTTCCCTGCCTGATTTGGACTCCAGGATACAGTTGTGGGAATCCATGGTGACGTTGATTTTGTAAGTGTCAGCAGCCACGAGAAAGTCGCGACCATGGGCATGTGCAACCAGAGCCGCCAGATAGGTTCCGGTTTTGTTGACCACCGACAGGTCACGTAAGACTGCATCAGCTCCCACCAGCACCAGGTCGGCATCAGGGATGGCCAGACCCATTTGCGCATCGGTTATCATGCGGAGTTCAGTAACGTCAGCAGATAGGTTCTTGAATAAACGACGTCCCTCCATTAAAGGACGGGATTCAGCGATGACAACCCGGCAGCCTGGAGGCAGTCCGTAGCGCAGGATTGCTTCCACTGTAGAGGAGTAACTCAGGGTTACCACAGATTCGTAGTCTCGGGTAATGGTTCGTGTAGCCTCAACTTGCTGGTGGACGAACTCTTGCTGCAATGCCAATAATTCCTTTCCTATAAGTACCCCTTGCCGTTTTGCTTCGCGAATGGAAAAGTCAGCATTGGTCTTCGCCAGAAACCTCTGAGCAAAGACAAGACTCCAATTACGGATGGGGGCCATGGATGGGCGCGCCTGTGTCAATGATAGTGCGGTTTGTTTGATAGTACGGGCCAGTTCCTTCAGGTCTGTTGACTCGCTCCGTTGGCAGACGGCCATGAGAATGCGGATGGCGGAACTGGCCAATTGGGCAGCGCCGCGACGGCGATCATTTACAATTTTTTCGATCTTCTTCTCAATCCAATCCATAGGCACAAACCTCAGGGTGTCAGGTGTCGGGTGTCAGGTGTCAGGGAGGAGAAACAAAAAAGCCCTCACTCTATGCTCTATGCCCTATGCTCTATGCTTTTTTAAATCCGCAATCCGCAATCTACAATCTGCAATCAACCGCCTAGCCATCCCCAATTACCCTCTCCAAAGTCTCCTTGAGGGCTGGGACCGTTTTCAGCTGGTCGATCTCTTCGGGCAGGATCCAGCGCATTTCTATATTTTCCCAATCGAGTCTGATCTTATCAGGTTCATGCACTGAAAAAAGGAAAGGATGCACACGCCAGGCACGATCTTGAGCGTCGTCAACAATCTCAAGGGGCTTCCCAGCTTTCACTAAAGTCACGTCTTGCTCACTAAGCCCGACCTCCTCAGCCATCTCCGAGTAGGCTTGCTTCAGAGGATCCTCGCTTTCCAAATAACCGCTAACCCCGGCCCAGTGTCCCTTATAGGTACCCACCTCACGGCTTCTTTTCAGCACCAGGATTTTGCTGCGGTGGGTTAGAAAGACAGTGACCACGTCTTGGAATTCACCCATTTCTTGTTGCTCAGCGGTGGGCACGGAACTAAAACCTCAAAAAGGATGACTAAACGGTAGACGGTAGTGCAAAGCGTGATTACTATTTGAACACACTATAGGCATTGCTGCAAAGTCCAAATGAATTTTGGAAAGCGATAAGTGAGAAATGACTCCAGGAGGATTTGAAAAGATGGCCAAAAGGATTTTTGTCTGCCTAGTCGTCTTGATGTTGAAATTCACCGTTCCGGCCTTCGCCCAGACGGAACCGCTGCAAATACCCGATCTTGAGTCCCTGGCTCTCCCTGAGGAAATGGCTGCCCGGGTGAGTAACGTGCTGCCATCAAAACCGGGTGACACCTTTGTGCAACTGCGAAACGGCATGACCGTCCTCATCCGAGAGAATCATGCCTCTCGGGTCGTCTCCACTCAGATACTAGTTAAAACAGGCTCTATATATGAGGACAAGTATTTTTTTGGTGGACTATCTCACTATCTCGAACACGTGGTTTCAGGCGGCAGCACAGCCTCATTCACTGAAACCGAAGCGCAGAACACCCTGAAGTCGCTTGGCGGAGCCAGCAATGCATATACCGGCTATGATCAAAGCGGCTATTTCATTAACACTACAGGGGAGCACTATCGGGAAGCCCTGCGGCTTTTGTTTTCTTACCTGTCTGAGAGCCTGCTGGAAGCGAAAGAGGTCGTGAGAGAAAAGGCGGTCATCCAACAAGAATTCAAGCTCGTAGAGACCAATCCAGGGCGACAGCTGTGGCAGTTATTTGCCCGGACGGCCTATCTCAAGCACCCTGTTCGTCATCCGGTAATTGGCTACGAGGACGTGTTCGTTACCATCAGTCGTGATGACCTCCTGGACTACTACCGGCAGCGATATACCCCCCAGAACATGGTAGTAACTATCGTTGGGAATGTGCAGGCTGCCGAGGCTTTGAAGGCCGTTCTGGAGCTTAGCAATAAGATGGTTCGGACTTTCAATCCACCGGTAGTCATAGAGACGGAACCAACCCAGACCACAGCAAGATGGGCAGAAAAGTCATTTCCTCCCGCCAGATTAACAACCATGATGATTTGGTTCCACACCGTCCCCTTGAATCATCCAGATCTTTACCCTCTAGATTTAATGGCAATTATCCTTGGCCGGGGGCGAAGCAGCAGATTCTACCTAGACCTCAAGGACCAAAAGGGTTTGGTCCTTTCAGTGAGCGCCTCCAGTTGGACCCCATCTTACGCTCCTGGGCTATTTAGTTTTTCTTTTAGCCTGGATCGCGACAAAGTTGAACCGACTCTGGCCGCTACCTGGGAAGAGGTGGCTCGAATAAAGAAAAATTTGGTGAATAAAAGCGAGCTGGAAAAGGCCAAGCGTCAGGTCATTGCTAATTTTACCTTCTCCAAACAGTCCGCATCTGGGATGGCCTCCAGTCTGGCCAGCTCTTTTGCTGCTACGGGTAACCCCTATTTCGACAGTTTGTATGTTGAGAGGATCAAGGCCGTCGGTCGAGAGGATATCCGGCGGGTGGCCCAAACTTACCTGCGCCGGCAGGCGAGCACGGTTGCCATTTTGTCTCCACCGCGCAATCAGGCCAAGGAGGCGGAAGCAGTGCTGCCGAGGACGGCAGGGAGAATAAAGAAAGTCACTCTCGACAATGGCTTGACCTTGCTGATGAAACGCAACCCAGCAGTGCCGATTGTGAATTTCCAGGTTTTCGGCCTTGGGGGACAAAGGTTCGAGCCAGGGAACCTGAAGGGAATTGGCTCTTTCACCATGGAACTTGTCACCAAAGGGACTCGGAGTAGAAGTAAAAGGGATATTTCCGAAACCATAGAAAAGTTGGGCGGTAGTCTGGACGCAGGCTCAGGGAGGAATACCTACTATGCCTCACTAGCTGTACTCAAGGATGACGCTGAAACCGGGCTGGAATTGCTGGCGGATGTGCTCCAGAATCCAAATTTTCCAGAAGAGGAAATCGAAAAGCAAAGGACAGATACCTTACTGGCCATCCGGCGGTTGGATGAAAGTTGGCAAAATGAAGTGGCCCGGGTTTTCCGTCAGCACTACTATCGGCAGCATCCATATGGGAATGATATTATTGGCACCGGCGAGACGATCAAGAGCATGAACCGCGGGGACATAATGAACTTCTACCAGCAAACTGTCATGCCTAACAATGCGGTGTTGGCAGTATTCGGTGATATTGAGCCTGAGGAGATGGCTGAAAAGGTGAAGTCTGCTCTCGGCAAATGGCGGCCAGGTAAAGTAGTTGAACCTGTCGTTTCTAACACCGTAGCGCCCCTCACTGCCAGTGAACAGGTTCGGAAAAAGACAGAAAAAGTCTCGGCTGCCATCTATCTGGGTACCAATGGCATGACCTTGAAAGACCCTGAGAGGCCGACTCTGGATGTTATCGATGCGGTTCTCTCTGGTATTGGCTACCCAAGCGGCTGGCTGCAGGAGGCCTTGAGGGGAGGGGATCGAAGTCTGGTTTACGTTGTCCATGCCTTCCCTAACTCTGGTATAGATGGTGGCCATTTTGGCATCATCACCCAGACCACCATGGCCAACTATGAGAAGGTGGTTGAGATAATTCTGGAGAAACTGGAAAATATAAAGCAGAAGCCGTTGGACCCTGAAGCATTGGCGGCCGCCAAGGATATGATTATCACCATGCACGAGATGAGTCTGGAGACTAATGATGGCCAGGCCCGCAGTGCAGCCTTAAACGAAGTGTTGGGGTTGGGATACGATTGGGATGCTCGCTACCCAGAGCTCGTTGAGCAAGTAAGTGCAGAGGAGGTCTTCACAGTGGCACGGAGGCTCTTTCAGCACCACTTACTTGTAAGCGCCATTCCAGAAAAGCCGGTGGAGGCACTTATCCCTCCTGAGCAAAAGCAGAGAATGCACGCGCAGTAGAGCGAATTTGAAATTTCGCATTTCCGCATTCCTCATTAGCCTTCGGCGTCATGAGGTCACTACGCTTCGCTGTCATTTGTTGTAATAGGTGGAGGGCGGTGAGGAGATTTCGGATTTGTCCTTCGGACTCCCACCCTGCGGGCGGGCTACTTATTTCTTGTCAAAGCCTGTGGTCAGTGATAAATTGGGGACAAAGGACCAAGAAGGTCTGTCGGGTTGCTGGCAGCAACTTTAGTGGGGCTACGAAAGCTCGTATCTTTGTAGAGTTAACGTGGCCCTATTTTTTTCAACATCGCAAACCTGGTCCTTAAGGCAAGGTCAGTCCCGTCCGTGGCGGGATTGCCGGCAGAAGAGGTTTAAGGCACAAGGCGTGAGGTGCAAGGCATAAGGAGAGAATAAGTTTTCTTTTATTGTTTTTTCCCTGTGCCCTGTGCCTTGAGCCGTTCCCTTTGGGTCCGGATTCTTTACTTGATGTCAGGAGGTGAAAATCATGTGTGAAGCCAACGCCTATCTGCTCAAGGGCGGCAAAGAGGAGCTGATTCTTGAGGCTGTAGACATTTTGGAGCACGACGAAGATGGAAAGATTCGCCTGGCAAACATCTTCGGCGACCAGAAGGTGCTGGATGCCAAGCTGAAAAGTATGTCACTTGTCAATCATAAAATCATTCTTGAGTAAGGGACAAGGAAGCTCTCGCCCGCTCCCCTTCGCCTAGGCTCTGTGATCTCTGTGAGAGAGGATTGGTGTTTAGATTTCGACTTCGCGGGCTTCGGTCCGGGAAGGAATTGTCTTGATGTCCAGGTGATGGTGGGCAGTGACATAGCGGACCGTTGTGGTCTTGGCGCGCATAGCTACTGAATGGCTAATGGCGACATTGCCCTCATAGCGAACACCACGCAGGAAGTCGCCTCCGGTGATGCCGGTGGCACAAAATATAATACTGTCCCCTCTCGCCAAATCTTCGGTGTCGTAGACTTTGTCAAAATCGTCTTCCGAGTAACCCATATCCAGAATTTTCTGTCGTTCTTCATCGTCCCGTGGCCAAATTTTAACCTGCATCTCTCCCCCTAGACATTTCAGGGCGGCAGCAGCGAGGACCGCCTCGGGGGAACCACCTATACCAAATAGGATGTTCACGCCTGAATCCTCAATGGCAGTGGAGATGGCCCCGGCAACGTCACCGTCGCTGATAAGCTTGATCCGCGCACCAGCATCTCGAACCTGCTCTATGATCTCCGAGTGGCGGGGACGGTCAAGTACTATGGCGGTCAACTCTCGGGTGCGGGCGCCGGAAGCTTTGGCCACCCGCTCCAGATTAGCCTGCACTGAATCATTGATGTCAATGCTTCCCTTGGCCCCGGGGCCCACGGCTATCTTGTTCACATAATAGCTGGGCAAGGAGGCGAGAGTTCCCTGATTTCCCACAGCTATTACTGCGATGGCATTTGGCAGTCCCTTGGAAGTAAGAGTTGTGCCATCAATCGGATCCACGGCAATGTCTACCTTGGGGTCTCGCAAGCCGCCGCCGCCCACCTTCTCACCGATGTAGAGCATGGGGGCCTTGTCCTTTTCCCCCTCCCCGATGATGATGGTGCCGCGGATGCTAACGAGATCCAGCATGCCACGCATGGCGTCCACCGCTGCCTGGTCGGCCGCTTCTTTATCTCCTCTTCCCATCCAACGGCTGGCCTTGAGGGCAGCTGCTTCAGTGACTCTGATAAATTCCAAGGTGACTTCTCGACCTATGTCGATCACTGGCATTTTCTCCTCCGTGCCTTACCAATGATGTTTCGGCAACAGCAATAAGATTGATCAACAGACTAGTATCCAGAATCTACAATCTTCAATCAACAATCTGAAATCTCAAACCGGGAACCCGCCCGAAGGGTGGGAGTCCGCAGGACAAATCTAAAAACATCCTAGGCGGTCAAGAGGGCAATGACCTCCCCGGCGAGTCCCGCGGAATTGGTGGCCTCGAAAAGTCGAATGGCCTCCTCAAATGCCTGTTTGGTTATGCGCTTCTTATAGTCCTCTCCCACTTGGTTCAGGTCTTCAGCGAAAGCTTTGTTCGCTTTTTTTATGTTACCCCCGGTGTTGCCCGTCTCCTCTGCCCATTTCCACATTTTCTGCCAGAGCTCATCAGGAACGCCCCGGTACGGTCGTTTGACGTAATGTTTTTCGGGAGTAGTGATGGCATTGCCATTCTGGTTCATGGCGAGGCCGAAACTGATATTCTGCCAGAAGGTACCCACGTTACCTTTGCGGATGCCGTGGTAAATGAATTGGGTGATCTTGTCCAAGGATGTCCCGGTTATACCATGTTGAGCAATGTCCACTTCCCAAGACTGAATGGCCTCCCAGATTTCCTTGGTAAGGTCAAGTTGAATTCCTTCCTGGTTGGCACCGAAATAGGTGCCGTGGATGGAGCCGTTATTGATTGCCAATAGATTGGGGTGGACGCCTCCGTGGACTAGGTTCCCAATAAACCATGAAGCTTCATCCGGGTTGGTGAATCCCTCCGCACTACCGCTCTTGGCCCCTATTTCACCAAGTTCAACTTCCAAAGCCAAGCCAGCGGCAACCACGGGCTGGGCCAGCTCTAAAGTGGCAGCCAGATTCAGTTCGTTCTCCATATAGGAGCAATCGATGGCAAACGAGGTGAACCCTGCTTCCAGTTCGGCAGCCACGAGCTCTGCCACTTCCTCTTTCTCGTCCATATTTTTCACTGTAATGTGGTCGCCATGGATAGCGAAGGGTACCGAGGTATTTCCCAGTCGATCATTCTCCGTCACAATAAACTCGGCGAAGCTCATAGGATCAAACTCGGTGTAGGTCAGCTCAGACTTGGCAATCTCATACATTACCGGGGCCTGAGTGGCCATAGAGGCACGGATCATACCCTCTAAGGGTAAACGGCAGCGGATGTTTGCGGCCATTATCATTGCATTTGCTTTCCTGGCTGCATCGCAAAGCGCCTTACCGTTCACCAGCGGTGCCTTGGAATCTGGAAATCGTTTCTGTACGCTTTCAGGCCGATATTTTGACAAATCGGTGCTCATCAGAATCCCTCCTATCTGTCCATTTGTTCAGACGTTTGAAAGAGATAGTAAGCCTGATGTTCAATCCTACCTTTTACCTTAATCCTAGGGCGATGAAAAAACAAGCGGCAATTTATCATCTTTCTGTTTTCTGTGGTTGTTGATGTGATAATTCCCTGGAACTTGTCTGACAAAGCAGCAATCCCATTTCATTATATCACTTACCCCACACTCGGCGGGAATTGAATCTGGCACAAAATGAGGGTGATCGTCAAGGGATCGTATAATTAGAAAAACCACCTTAATCCATGCTAGAATAAACCCTTGTGGGTTTGTAACATTAGGGTGAACTTTTGATATTCTAACGCAGGCCGTTTTGGGTGCCAGTGATGCAAGGGCGGAGCAGGTCAGAGCTAATGCCGGAGATCATTCTTACCGATAAAGCGGGAAAGCTACTGGAGGTTGAGGCACTCGCGTATCCCGAAGACACTAATCTGATTGTCGATCCTTATTCCGTTGTGGAAGAACCTGAGGCTTCCATGGCTGAGGTTGTTGCCAACGCCGAGGCGACTCTACCACGACCCCTGGGGGAGATCATCAGTGCCCAGGCCATGGGGTTGAATGCATCCTGGCTTTTTCGGCTGGTGCTTCTCGATTTCAAAGGACAGCACCATTGTAAAGCTGAAACCGTGGAAGAGACTCTGCGTCAGTTGATGTGGCACATAGCCCCTCTTGAAATTCAATCCCTGGGACTGGATCGCTTTGAACTCCTGGAACCGTGCATAACAGCGTTTCGAGTTCTCTCCTGCCTGTGTGACCAAGTGAAGAAGCTAGAAACTGCCGGCAGCTTCCCACCAACAACGTTCATCTTTTCCATACGTCAACAAGCGGTCCTGCGTCGCTACCAGGTGGCGCTGGCCAACTTACCGTGACGCTGGAAGCGAACTCAGCGGTGCGGACACATTTTGTTCACCGCAGAGAACGCAAATAACGCAGAGAGAATGTAAACTTGAGATAACTTGATTTTGATCCTCTGCGATCTCAGCGAACTCTGCGGTTCATTCCCCAGCCATACCTATATACAACATCCGGGCTAGTGACCTCGCCTTGACCGCTATGACGATTATTAGATTATCGAATACGCCAAGGTATACAAAATAAGACCAATCAGCCAAGGCAGGCAGAACGGATTCCCTTCTAACCTCTACTGGGATCACGACATCAGAATTCACCTATCAGATGGCCTGATACTTGCTTAAGAAAATAACGTCGTAGACTCCCATCTGGACTCTAATACGTGCCACGCGTTGAGTTTCGTCACAAACCCCGGCTAAAGGAACAGTGGGAACATGAAGCGCATTTACTCCATTGGTGGTGGAAAAGGAGGATCCGGAAAAAGCTTCATTGCCGCGAGCTTGGGCATATTACTGGCAAAGCAAGGCAAGAAAGTGGTACTCGTGGATTTGGACCTGGGCGCCTCCAACCTTCATACCCTCCTTGGACAGAGAATCCCCCAAAGAGGCCTCGACGCTTTCATAGATAAAACAACGAACAGCTTAGAGGACGTAGCTCTGTCCACAACTATACCTAACCTTTACCTCATCAGCTCGACAAAATGTTCCTTGGAAATTGCCAATTTGTTTTACGCTCAGAAACTCAAAGTAATCAACGCCATTAAAAATCTTCCTTTCGCTTATGTCCTTCTGGATTTGGGTCCGGGAATTAACTTCAATACCTTGGACTTTTTTTTGATTGCTACAGAAGGGTTGTTTGTGGCTACTCCTGAACCAACGGCAATAGAAAATACCTTCGTTTTTATTAAGTCAATTTACCTGAGAAAGCTGAAATTAGCTCTCAAAGAAGCTAACATGTGGCATATATGTCAAGAGGAGGTTGCGCAACTGTCGAAGGGAGCTCTCAAGTCTCCTCTAGATCTCATTAATATTCTCGTAGGTAGAAACCTGGAAAACGGCACAGTCTTCAAGGATCTACTGAGCGGTTTGAAGTTCAGTTTAATTCTTAACAAGTTTCGGGGTCAGGTTACCGAAGACCTGGGAGAGCAACTTGTGGAAGTGTGCAACAGGCATCTTTATCCCAGCTTTGATTTTCTGGGAAATATCAGCTATGACAGTCGAGTTTATGAGTCAATACTTGCTCGAAATATCTTCATACGGAAATATCCCTACACAAAAACCGTGTCGGATTTGCAAAATATGGCCAGGCGTCTGACTGGGGAAAAACAACAACCCATACAGATAAAAGCTTTAAAATGATAAAAAAATTCAATGACCTAAATTATTACGAACTCCTCAAAATTCAATACAATGCCTCTTCCTTTGAGGTGAGACAGGCATATAAGAATATTCTTGCCATCTACGAGGAAAGCTCACTGGCGACCTATGCTCTTTTTGCAGAAGATGAGCGCAAAGCAATTTTGGGCAAGATTGAGAAAGCGTTCTCGACACTGATTGATGATGAAAAGAGAAACGCTTATGACAAGAGTCTTGTGGATATAGGGGAAATACCGAAGAATTTGTTGACTGCAAAAGAAAGACAAAAGGCAATACCCCTCATTCAAGTGAATACAGCCATGACGAAAGACAATAACCTGGCAAGAATCAGAAAAAAGATCAAAGAGCAAGGAACAGGAAAACTTGCGAGCGTTATGCTGAACCGTGATTTTATCTCCGGGCAAGATTTGAAAAACTTACGTGAGTCACTGGGAATAGAGTTAGAGGAGGTTTTTGAGGCCACCAAGATAAGTCCCACCGCACTGGAAGCAATTGAACGCGATGACCTAACCAACCTCCCCCCGAAGATCTACCTGAAGAGTTTCCTGAAGTCTTACGCTGAAGTCTTACAACTCGATGCGAAGCAACTGGTTGAGGGCTATGTCAAAAATATGGAAAAGAGCTAAGCACTTCGCATCTCACCCTCCAGAAAGTTGTCTTGTTTGTTGCCAGATTCTGCAAGGATCTCATTTCAATCTGAACCGAGACCAACGGATCCGAGCCCAGTAGTCTCAAGGAGGCAAGGTCCTCCCGGTTATCATCAATTGGCTTGCTAGAAACCGCATAATGTGCTACCAGCGTTTTACGATCAAAAAAGTACCCTGCACTCTTCCTGTCGTACGTATGAGCATAGCCCGGGTATCTCATGAATTACCTGCTGCGACCACGGATATGATCGTCCTTCCTGGCGTCCTCGGGTGTCGGCCCCTGCGACGTACCGTTGAGGTACGCCTCGGAACCAATCCCGCGGTACC
>PPDG01000197.1 GCA_002899795.1 Desulfobacteraceae bacterium
ACCGCAGCGGATTCGGAAGTCCCGATAGAGCCGCCAGCGCTCGGCAGAGGGGAGGCGGTTGTAGAAATAACCGGCTTGCCCGCGGTGCTCAATGGACTCGTGGAGCTGTCTGGTGATGCGTCGCCGTTGCCCAGTATTTTTTGGCCAATCCTTGAGGTGAAGCTCCAGGTCATCCCAGGTGAGGATTCCCCGGCGCCAGAGGTCAATCTCGGTCCGGGGGCCGATGTGGGGGAGGTGTAGGAAAGTATGGTCAATCATAGGGGAGAACAGTCATTGAGTCATTAGGTCACTGAGTCACTAGGTCACTGGGTCACCGGGTCATTAGGTCACTGGGTCATTAGGTCACTGGGTCATTAGGTCACTAGGTCAATAGATCGATTCTTGCGGTTTCGGTGATTAACTTTCTATAGTCCTCTTTTTCCCAATGGAATTGATATAGTTGTTTAGCTTGAAGGCAAAGATGTCCATGTCTGCCACTATGGGACGAAAATCTTTAGAGTCAAGCAATCCTCTTCTTTCCGCTTTTCTTAGCCAGGTCACGGCCTCATGTTGTGACCCCCTACAGTAGTAACAGAACTGCTTGTTTTCCTTATAGTGGAACCTCCCGTATCCTTCACTCAAATTGGCGGCCATCGAGTCAGTCGCTTTAACCAACTGCTTTCCCACAGTGTCTTTGGCAAAATAGTCCCAACGAACGAAGATTTCGCAGACGCGCTCGCCGATGTCCATGGCAAGCTGATAAATTTGGAGATTCTCCAGTCTCATAACAGTGCCCCTTTCATTTAACGACCTAATGACCTAGTGACTTAATGACCCAATGACAAATTGCTTCATGCCATCAACACACACCGCAGCGTTCACATACCTCCGGCTCGCAAGGTTCGGTTGTGGCGCCGGCCAGGGCCTGCTGGTATTCATGCCAGAGATAATCTTTATTGACGCCATGGACTATGAAGTCCCAGGGGAAAAGCTCTTCTCGCTCCCGTTCGCGAGAAACATAGAATTCTGGGTTAACATTGACCATCTTGAGGGATTTGCTCCAGTTCCCGTTTTCTTCTGCCACTGTTGCCAGCAGGGGTGCCAACCGCCGGTCGCCGCGGGCCAGCAGCGCCTGAGTGTAGGCCCAGCGGGGGACATCGGCATGTACCCGCACGTTGGCCACCGCACCCAGGCCTCGTCTTAGTTTTTTTATTCGTCGTTTGAGTATGGAAAGATCGGAGAACGGAACCCACTGAAAGGGTGTGAACGGTTTGGGTACAAAGGAACTGACGCTCAGGGTGACAGTGCCCAGCCGCTTCTGCCCTCGACCGATAACCAGTTGCTCATGCTTGACCCGTTTGACCAGCTGTATTATTGCCTCTATATCCTCTTCTGTTTCGGTGGGTAGACCGATCATGAAATAGAGCCTAAGATTGAGAATACCTGAGCCGACCACGGCCGTGACAGCATTGAGGATCTGCTCTTCGGTCAAGTTTTTGTTAATTGCCTGCCGCAAACGCTCGCTTCCAGCCTCAGGGGCGATGGCCACGGTTCGAAGACCACTTTCCCGGAGTGCCTCCAGCATGGCAGGGGTGACAGAGTCAGCTCGTAGTGAAGACACCGATAAGCGTGCCCCTGTTTGCCGCAGCTGCAAACAGATGGCGTCGATATCGGGATGATCCGACACAGCCGAGCTCAGCAGGCCGATTTTTCTTCCCGCCGGGGAGCTATCCAGGGCCGCTTGCACCACCTTCTCCCCCTGTTGATGACGAACGGGGCGATAGACAAAACCAGCAGCACAGAAGCGGCAGCCCCGACCACATCCCCGGCCGATCTCCACCAAGACAGTGTTAGCGAATTCGGTATGAGGGGTGACGATTGTTGAGACCGTTGGTCCTTCGGCCTCTATGGCAGCAGTCCTGACCGGAATCTTAGCAGGGATGTCGGTCAGGGGTTCAAAAGAGATAAGTTGACCTTCGCTGTCATTTTCCACCCTGAACAAGGAAGGTACATAAGCTCCTGATACCCGCCGGGCAATATGGACCAGCTGCTCTTCCCTGGAAGCATTCTCATCTTGCGCTTCTTGCCAAGCGGCAGTGAACTCCTCCAGGAGGTTTTCCGCCTCACCCAGAAGGAAGACATCAATGAAGGGAGCGATAGGTTCAGGGTTAAGGAAGGTGGCAACACCTCCCGCCACCACCAGGGGCTCGTGCTGGCGGCGGCGGGAGCTGTAGAGGCTCAATTTGCCAAGTTGCAGGAGGTGAACAAGATTTGCATAATCATTTTCAAAACCTACGGAAAAGGCGACGATGCGGAAATCCGCCAGCGGCCTTTGGCTCTCCACTGAAAGCGGGCCGGTTCCCGAACGTGCCGCAGTCATGTCTTCCGATTCCGGCAGAAAGACCCTCTCGCAGACCACGTTGGGCATTTGGTTCAGGCGATGGTAGACGGTCTGGAAGCCCAGGTTGGACATTCCCAGAAAGTACCGGTTGGGGTAGACCAGGGCAATGGGAATCTTCCCACCCCAGTCCTTGATGATTGTGCCGGTCTCGTCCGTCAGCCACTTCTTTAATCTGCGTTGCAGTTGCCAAGACATTGGTGACCCGTGGAAGTTCTCGCCGGAAAAAGGTCCTCGATATCCTACGGCCCTCAAAAACACCACAGGATATAGCACTGGTACATGGAGTTAGGGCTTCAAATGTACACCTTTCAATTATGCCACAGAGACCGCGCCTCGTCCTCACCTTTTCACCACCTCAAAACATTTAAACGAAAACAATCTTTGACCGCCGCAAGCGACGGCCGGTATCAGCCGAAGTCATCCCACCTCAGTCGGCCTGCCGTCGGAGAAAGGTTGGGATTTCCAGCTCTTCCTCGTCTATGGGAAG
>PPDG01000296.1 GCA_002899795.1 Desulfobacteraceae bacterium
ATGATGCATTCTGGATTAGAGAATACCAGTGTTGATATATTTAGGATATCCAAATATATAACATATTTGCGGGTTAGAGAATTCAGGAACTGTGATAGTAGTATTTTCTTCATGGATTCCCTTCCGCAAAAAATCTTGACAGTGATTTTGTTGCGTGCTATCAATCTCTTCTGACTGAGCGCTCGCTCAGTAGATGCATGTCGCTAGACGCCATGCTGTCATTGGGTCATAACGCTTCGCTGTCATTTGTGGTCACTAGGTTGTACAATGAATGACAGGTGGCTAGCCCTAATGACGCCGAAGGCAAATGACTACCAATGACGGGCGCAGCCCTAATGACCATTAGTGTAATCACAGTGAGCCATCAAAATAGGAGTGGAAGATGAGAGAAGCGGTCATCGTGAGCGCTGTGCGCACTCCCATAGGGAACTTCAATGGTACTCTAAGTGCTTTTGGTGCGACCCAACTGGGTGCACTCGTGATCGAGGAGGCAATAAAACGGGCCGGCATCGCCAAGGAAGATGTCAATGAGGTAAACATGGGGATTGTCCTTCCCTGCGGCTATGGCCAGAATCCGGCACGACAGGCCGCGATTAAGGCCAGTTTACCCTGGGAAGCGGAGACTCTCTCCATCAATAAAGTTTGTGGTTCCGGTCTTAAAGCTGTGATGCTGGCAGCTCAAGCCATCCAAATAGGTGATGCCGACGTGGCGGTTGCCGGGGGCATGGAGAGTATGAGCCAGGCGCCATATTATCTTGAAAAGGCGCGATTTGGTTACCGCCTGGGCAACGCTACCCTTCATGACCATATGTTACATGATGGTTTGTGGGACATCGTCAATGATTTCCACATGGGTATGTCCAATGAACTCTGTTCGGAAAAATATAATGCTAGCCGGGAGGATCAGGACCGATACGCAGCAGAATCTTACCGTCGTGCCCTAGCGGCCATTGAGGCTGGTAGATTTCAAGACGAAATCGTGGCTGTTTCCATCCCGCAAAGGAAGGGAGATCCCATCCTGTTCAGCCAGGACGAATGCCCCAGGGAGACTTCCTACGAGAGTCTTGCCCAGTTGAAACCAGTTTTCAAGGAAGGTGGAGTCACCACCCCGGGCAACGCTTCAATTATCAGCGACGGCGCTGCCGCCGTAGTGGTGATGGCAAGAGAAAAGGCAGAAGCCATGGGCTGTCAAATCTTGGCGACCATTGGGGCCCAAGCCTCAGCGGGGATCGATGCCAAGTACCTGCTTGTTGCCCCCATTCTGGGAATTCCAAAGTGTCTTAACAAGGAAGGTATCGGCCAGGAAGATGTGGATCTCTTCGAAATCAATGAGGCCTTCAGCGGCTCCACCGTGGCGGTTCTGAAGGAGCTGCAGTTGGATCCGGCCAAGGTAAACGTAAACGGTGGTAGTGTAGCCCTCGGACACCCAATTGGTGCGAGCGGCTGCCGAGTACTTGTCACCCTGCTTCATGAAATGATCAAACAAGACAAAAAGACAGGACTAGCCTCCCTTTGCCTGGGAGGAGGCGAGTCCGTGGCAATGGTAGTAAAACGGTAGAAATCCGAAGTCCGAAGCACGAAATTCGAAACAAATCCGAAATTCAAATTTTCCAATGATCCAAACGAAATGCATTAGAAGCCGAAAATTTACGTTTTGGTCATTTAGATTTTGATCATTTGAGCATTGTTTCGGATTTCGATATTAGGATTTCGGATTTGAGACTGCTGCACAGGATTAAGACCAACTTAAAACAACGAGGTGGGAGAATTGACTATGGACGTACAGACTCTGGGCGTCGTCGGTGCTGGTCTCATGGGAAACGGTATTGCTCAGGTTGCGGCCATGAGCGGCCTGCAGGTCATTATGAGCGACATTAAGGATGAGTTTGTCCAGCGGGGCCTGGAAAACATTTCGAAGATTTTGAGTCGCAGTGTGGATAAGGCTAGGATGAGCGTCGAGGAAAAGGACGCGATCCTGGGCCGCATCAAGACCACCGTTGATAACAAAGATATGTCAGAGGCTGACTTTGTTGTGGAAGCTGCAACGGAAAACGAATCCCTTAAATTCCAGATTTTCAGGGATCTTGATGAAATCTGCAGGCCTGAGGTGATCCTTGCCACTAATACCTCTTCTATTCCCATCGGTCGCATTGCGGCGCAAACCCAACGTCCTGAGAAGATCATCGGCATGCACTTCATGAACCCTGTCCCCGTCATGAAACTAGTGGAAGTGATTCCCGGACTCGCTACATCAGATGAAACTTTTACGATCACCTGGGATCTGGCCAGCACGTTCGGCAAGACTCCGGTCAAGGCCAACGACTATCCGGCCTTCATCGCGAATAGGATCCTCATGCCCATGATAAACGAGGCCATCTACTGCCTCTACCAGGATGTGGGTAAGCGCGACGATATAGATACGGTGATGAAACTGGGAATGAACCATCCCATGGGCCCTTTGGCATTGGCGGACCTCATTGGCTTGGATACTTGCCTTGCAATTATGGAGACCCTCTACAATGGCTTCTCTGATTCAAAGTACCGGCCGTGCCCTTTGCTGCGCAAGTATGTGGAAGCCGGTTGGTTGGGACGCAAGGTAGGAAAGGGGTTTTATGAGTACGATTAGCGTGAAAGCAGCAGACAGCTAGCAGCCCTTCGACAAGCTCAGGGCAAGCGGGCAGCGGGCAGGAGACACTAGCAGGCTGCTGAGGTACTCGCTACCAGTGTCATTCTGAGCCGAGCGAAGAATCTCGGTGCTAATAAAATCAACATGTTACGAGATTCTTCGTCGCCTGCAGCTCCTCAGAATGACATATTCAGTGACTTCTTCAGCAGCCTGCTAAGCACTAGGCACAG
>PPDG01000519.1 GCA_002899795.1 Desulfobacteraceae bacterium
AAAAAGAAAGGGCCAGCATCTTGAAAGTCGGGTGCCGCTCAATGAAGTTGGTGACGGTTTCCACGAAAACAAACATGGCCACCACCGCAGCAACAACCGCCGCGATCATAATGACCACGTGTCTTGCCATGCCCACAGCCGTGATCACCGAATCCAGGGAGAAAACGACATCGATGAGCATTACCTGGAAAATAACTCCCTAGAAAGAGGCGGCGGTGCGACCCGGAGAGTGCGATTTGCCCTTGTCCTCCAGGTTGTGATGTATCTCATAGGTTGATTTACCAATAAGGAAGAGACCCCCGGCAAGAAGGATCAAGTCACGCCCGGAAAAGGCGTGCCCGAATAGTTGAAATAACGGTTGCGTCAGTCTCATGATCCAGGTGATGGTCAGGAGGAGGAGAATACGCATGATCATGGCGGCAAAAAGTCCCAGGCGACGGGCTCGCACCTGCTTGGCTGGATCCAGTTTCCCGGTAAGAATCACCAGAAAGACAATGTTGTCTATTCCCAGTACGATCTCGAGCATTGTGAGTGTGAGCAGGGCGATAATGTTTTCGAAGGTGAGCAATTCTATCATGAGGACGAACCCCCTCTTCTCTCTTGTCTTGTTGGTAAACTCTTAGAAGGACTTCGGGCAGGATGTGCTCTCAGCTGGCCTTTGTGGCACCAGCCAACTCTTTCTTCACGGCCTTGGCCTCGATGTAGATCTTGGTTGCTGTGGGCACGGCTTCTTTCACTCGAGATTCGATCCGGACAATTGCAGCTTCCGGCTCATCGGTTGAAAGGTGGCCGACAAACTCCACATCGATGTTTGCCAGGTCTAAGTCGATTTGGCTCATGGGACCAAGAGTTCAACCCGGGGGGTGGCCTTTTCTCTGGCGTCGTACTCTGGAAGACAGACCAAGAGACGATCGTCCTCGATCCCATGATTCTTTACCAGATATTCCTTGATTCCTGCTGCACGCTGTTTCGCCAACCTTCCCAGTTGTTCGTCTGCCGTGAGGGGCTGCAGCTCCTCTGGATATGGTTCGACTTCGGGAGCGTCTGGGCTTCCTTCCACAGCGGTCGGCTGCTCTGGTCCCTTTTTTCCTGAGGTTTCCTTCTGGTCATCCTTGTCAGCTTCAGTGGCCAGGCCACAGACTTTGATGCGGATTTCAGGTCGCGTCTTCAGCAACTCCGCTACCCGCTCCAGGTAAGGGACAGCATTCTCGGAAATCGTCTCCATGCCAGGATCGAAAAATACCGGGTCCAAGCGCAAAGCGGTAATCTTTGTACCAGCCATCATGCCCAGCTCAACAACTGTCATCATGGTGCCGTAGGGCTGGAAGATGTATTTTAGGTAGCTCACCGCAGCCTTGGTCATACCCTTGACCAAAGCCTGATTAAATGCTTCAGTAAAATTAAACGTGGGGTCAGTAATGTTGCCCGTGATGGGTACTTTCAGCTTGATTTTGTTTTTACTATCCTTTAGCACGGCGAGAGCGGTAGGCAGGGGAACTCTGAGCTGCCGTTCGAATTGCTCCATAATCTTGGCGTCAGCCGGGGCGACCTCCGCATTGCTAATTGTGAATTTACATTTTCCTTTGAGGTCTCCTTGAAGGCTTTGAAGCTCGATGTCTGTGTCCAGATGGCCACTTGTTACTTTGTAGCCGATCAGCCGAACCACATAGGGAGACAGGCCTGGCAGGTCGAGATCATCAATCGTGGCGGCAAGATCGAGGCCCAGACGCTGGGTAAACGGTGTCACCTTTCCCTGAATTGACACATCCGCATACTCGTCTATCTTGCCAACCAGGCTCACAGTGCTGGGCTGCTCGGGCTTGCCGGAGTCCAGTCCGGTCAGGCTCGCCTCACTGATCGTAACCCTGGTTTTAAAGGGTGGCGATACCCCCCTGTCTTCGAAACGGAACAAGCCTTGGTCAGCAATTCGCGCCTGCGCGATTTTGACGACAACAGGTCGTTGGCTTTTACCTGTTTCGCTCCTTTTACTTTCTTTGGCTGGCAGAAACAACCCTCCAATCGGCTGCCAGTTACCCTGGGAATCGCGGCGAAGCAAGGAACTGATTCCTGATAGCTCCACAGACTCAATGGAAATCTCCCGCGCCTCTGCCAGCTCGACATCTAGGAGTGTTGCTCCTGAAGCGCTGAGCAAAGAAGGATCGTCGCCAGGTTGTTGATTATCTTGCAACCGCTGAATTAAATTTAGCTGTTCAACCTGCACCTCTGGCACCTTGAATTGCTTGGTTCCCTGGCTGGAGATATTCTTAAGGCTAAGCTCGCCTATGCCAACCAATCTTAACCTTCGCCTCATGTCATCCATATTTACATGGCGCAGCCCCAAATCACCAGCCGCCTGCAGCAAGCCTGGTTGATTCTCTTTGCCGTAATCCACTTGGCCCGCCCAGACAAAATCGCCCACGTGCAAGTCCAACCCTTCCTCCATGGAGCGAACGGCTAGGTCAGTACCCTTTAATTTCCCTTGGGCACTCAACCCAGATGTCTTAATCCGAATAGCTCCGTCCCACTCCATGTCTCGGCCGGCTATATCGACACCTTTCCTAGGAACTTTTATTTGCCTAAAGGAAACTGCGCCATCCTGCGAAAAACTAATGCCCCTATCATTCTCCTTTTTCACAACCAGGCTACTGTTGACGCTAAGCTCACCCTGTACTCCTTTGAGGTATGGCGCAGCCAGTTCGGCGAAATCTTGCAACGAAAGCGCTTCCAACTTCAAATTTCCACTTACCCTTGGCAGGGTGGCAAAGGGAAAGAAGTCTGCTTGCACTTTCAAACTTGCCTCGTTTATTTTTCCCTTAAAATCCAGACGGGCTGCTTGCTCTTTGTCCCAACT
>PPDG01000164.1 GCA_002899795.1 Desulfobacteraceae bacterium
AAACTACAATACTTTGTGCTAGATTCACTGGTAGCAGAAGTGTGAATTAAGGGATGTAATCCCCACTTTCGCAGTGTCCGAGGCGAGTTTAGATTACTTGATCTTATATCCAGTCAAACCCGCCCTTATTGTCCACTCCACGTTCTCCTTAGTTGCCTCAAATAATTACCTATTGACAAACTCAACCACGCTTATGGTAAAGTAAAATCCTGCGCTGTTGATTGTGTCTTTCATTGGGCATATCAGTCTGCTCAACATTGGCCCATCTGTTCCGTCTGTCTCCATCCCCCAAATCAACTTGAAGTTAGGCATTATTGCACCTGATCGCTCCCAGCATTTCATGCTGGGTAGGGAGTTAATTTATGCAAAAAGAAAGTCGCAAACACCCCAGAGCAAAAGTAGTATGGCCTATAATCATGGAAAACAGCCGAAATATCATTAGCGGAGAAACACAAGATATAAGTGCTGGCGGAGCATATATGCGTTGTCGTAACCCGCTAAAGCCAGTTAAGGTTTCCATGTATGTCAGTGTCTCTCTTCTAAGCCCTCGTATAAGAGCCATGGCAGTAGTTGTCAGGTCAGATGTTCTTGGCTCAGCTAATGGGGTTGAGTACTACGGTATAGGAGTTAGGTTCGTAGCAATTTCTGATGAAGGCCGGGAACTCATTTCACTTGAGTTGCAGGACATAAAATTGTCACCCCCTACAACAACATCGGTATCCCCCACTCATCAGCCACCGCCTTAACGTCAATGGCCATCAGGGCAATACTACCTCCTTCTACTCCCCCTGCCTTGACAACAGCTTTTTCATAGGTGTGAATTAAGGGATGTAATATGAGCCTTCCCATAAGACAAGAACGACGCCATCAGCTAAGAGCCGAATGTAATTTGACCGCCGGGATTCACAGGGCTTCACGTTCTTTCGATGGATTAATTAGAAATGTAAGCGACAATGGAGTATTTCTCTGCTCTTCTCAGAAATTACTTCCTGGTGAGTGCGTTTGTATAACTGTCGAACCTACGGGCTGTGCTCCTCTGGCAATTGACGCTGAAGTAGTCTGGTCTCGCATACTCAGGCACGACGAACCTGATGGTTTATATGCAATGGGTTGTCGTTTTATTGATGTGTGTCTGATGCAAACCGCAACCTCACTGACTTAGCTGTTGAGGTAACCGTCTTTACTCTGACAGAAACCTAGAGGACCAATTCCCTGATGGAAATCCTTTATATCGGCAATGTCTTCATACCCAGACTGGTGAATACCAAGTTGCTACGCTGACACCACAAAGAAGAAGCTTTCTCAGTCTTATGGTCAACTCTTGACGGTCGAGAATGTTCCAGGAGATTCTAGGTATATGAAAGCGAACAATAGTCTGATGATACTTTTCCTAACAGCTCGAGATGAGAATACGGAGTTTGCTATGCTTCGGAACCTGAAAAAAGGAGCGTCATACATTAACTTTTTGCTTACTTTGACTATTCTGATGGGGTCACCCCAACTCATCTGGGGAAGTGATACCATGCCCCACCCTTTTGAGGTAAATGCCAGCGGTGCAGTACTTTTGGACTTCAAATCAGGCGAGTTTATCTATGGACAGAATTCGCAGAAACAAATTAAGCCTGCAAGTCTTGTAAAAATCCTCACTCTTTTTCTGGTCTTTGATGCGGTTAAGAGTGGGCAGGTCAGGCTGGAGGACAATGTATTGATAAGTAAAAAGGCCTGGCGTACCAGAGGCTCTAAAATGTTCATCGAGGTTGGAACACAAGTGCCGCTTGTTGAACTCATCAAAGGTATTGCCGTAGCGTCAGGGAATGACGCCTGTGTAGCTGTTGCAGAATTTCTTCAGGGCAGCGAGCAGGCTTTTGTGGAGAAGATGAATGAGAAACTGCGGGACCTCGGGATACTTCATACCCATTTTCGGACTGTAAGTGGCTGGCCTGCTCCGGATCAATACACCACCGCCTTCGACATGGCTTTGTTGGCAAGAGCTTATGTCAGGACACATCCCGAGGCGCTCCAGTATCATAAATTAAAGGAGTTCACCAGTGAAGGTATTAGCCAACTTAATCGCAATCGACTTCTCTGGCGTGACCCTTCCATAGATGGTCTTAAAACAGGGTACATCTCGAAGGCAGGCTATCATCTCCTAGCCACTGCCCAAAGAGAAGATCAGCGTTTTATTGCTGTAGTGATGGGTGCAAAGAATCCAAGAGTTCGAGAGCGTGAGGCGCTGCGGCTGCTCAACTATGGCTTCAGAAATTATACCTCAGTAATGCTCTTCGAGAAGGGGAAGCTACTACTGCAGCTTCCAGTTTGGAAAGGAAAAGCCGGTCAAATTGGATTGACTGCTGCGGAGAGTGGAGTGGTGGCCGTCTCTATCTCCAAAGAAAAAGAGGTTTCCTGGCATACGGAGACTCCGGAAAAACTATTCGCGCCGGTGAAGAAAGGCCAATCTATTGGGCAGGCTATTATTTCCTACAAGAAGAAGGTACTTAGAAGAATACCACTTCACGCTGATCAGGAGATTCTTCAAGCCGGTCTAGTTAAAAGAACATTGCATACTTTGGCTCTTCAGGGCAAGGCTCATAAAATACGCCTGATTTCTGTTCTTATATTCTTCGCCGCCTTAACCTGGTTTCTTTGGCGCACATGGTGGCCACGACAGAACCGCAGAAGAAAACATCGATATCTACCTGCCCAAAAAGATCTTATCTAAGAAAAGTAGACTTGGCTCCTTTTTAATGCTTTAGATGTGGCGCTCCACCCGTCTGGTGCATAGTTGGTCTTATCTGCCTTGATGTAAACTGCCGAGGATCCCTCAAAAGTTCAAATATGTAA
>PPDG01000165.1 GCA_002899795.1 Desulfobacteraceae bacterium
GAAACGGGCCATTTGAGTTTAGCTTTTACTACTTGCTTTGTGCTCATTTGCTATCCCCGCAACAGGTTCCTTCATTATTCAAAGCCAATGGGGGCAATGCAGAACTTAATCCAAGGATCACATTTTTCTCATAGAAGCCTAGAGAGAGATTTTATAGAAGTAAAGAGCCTCCGCACCGCATAAACCGACTAAAAGAAAAACAATATCTTGCCAGACAATGCATGAGAGAGCGAAGCAGCTACCAAGAGTATTGTCGCAATTGACAAAGCAATTTTTGCAGCTTTTGATTCCATGTTTGACCTCCTTATTATCGTCATATGTAAAAAGCTATTAGTCATCGTATATCCTTAGCAATTGAAAAAAGCGTGCCAACCTGGCAATTGAGGAATTTTTCCATTTTGTTTCAAATAGTTAGATAGTGCTCAAACTTCAGCTGTTCACTGTTTGTCTTGACGAAAAAGGTCATAAATTGTCAGCAAACTGACCTAAATTGCGGTATGGCACTATGCAGGGATGGATTAAAAGGCGAGATTTTAGACCCAAATGACTGTAGATTACATCCCTTAATCTACACTTTGGCTACTGGTGAAACTAGCACAAAATGTGGAGGATGATGTGTGAGCTCTAAGGAGAAGTGCCTTTAGTGTCTCAATAGTTAGATTTCTGCCCTGTTTTTTTGCTGAAGTTTGTGAGAGTATCAAGCTTGGTCGTCACTACCGGTTTATGATAAGAAGAGACTAAGCTACTACCTACCGGCCTTCGCATGCTATAAGAGTCGAGGTTCCAATCCGGGGAGAGGAGATTACCATGGACGGTGAAAGCCCTTTGACTCGCTCTGATCTACTTTCTTGTTTGGAGCTCAGCAAAGCTTTGACCGCCGAACTGGACTCGAAGCGCTTATTCCGTACGATCCTGCTAACAGTCTCGGCACTTCTCCCTGCAGAGCATTGGTCATTACTCCTGCTTGATGAAGCAACGGGCAAACTGCGTTTTGAAATTAGCGTTGAATTGGATCTAGAAATGCTGAAGGATATCCGCCTGTCCTTGGGTGAGGGTATTGCTGGCCAGGTAGCCCTTCAGCAAGAACCCATGATCGTGGCTGACGTGCGCAAATGTGAATTCTTCACGGATCTTGTGGATCAACACTCTAGTTTTACTACCCATTCGATAATTTGTGTACCTGTCATCTATGGGGGACGGACTCTGGGAGTAATCGAAGTCGTCAATCCCAGCAACCTTGGTGCCAGAGCGGTGGCGTTGGTCAAACTCATCGCCGATTATACGGCCATCGCTGTTGAGAACGCGCAGCAATATCGACACATTCAAGATCTAGCCATCCACGACAACTTGACCTATCTTTATAACACCCGTTACTTGTATCAGTCTCTACCTGAGTTGATTGAAGCTAGCAAGACCGCCGATTCTCCCTTATCACTCATATTCATGGACCTCGACCATTTCAAGCATGTGGTGGACACTTACGGCCATCTCAATGGTAGCCGAGCCATCCAGCAAGTGGCAGCTACTATTGGGGAATCTCTGGAGGAGCCAGCGTATGCCGTGGCCTATGCCGGAGATGAATTCGTGGTGGTCCTGCCTGGTTTTGACCAGGTCAAAGCCAAACTAAAGGCTGAGGAGATTCGATCACGGATAATTAGCACGGTCTATGTGCTCGACCAGGGAATCGAGGTCCAGCTTCGAGTCAGCTTCGGCATCGCTGCTTTCCCGGAACATGCCACCGATGTGACCAGCCTACTTGCCACAGCCGACCGCGAACTGTTTAGCGTAAAGGAAAAGAGTAAGGACGCTGTGGGCCGATATGGGAGGTAAGCTACCGAAGTCGAGATCCGATAAGGTTGGGCTGATTCCAAAACGCATCTTCTATATAAGTAATACGCAGTGTTGCCATGCAGTGGACAAAGGCAAGGCCTCGCAGAACAGGTGAGAAACTGTGTATTACATCCCTTAATTCACACTTTTCATCTTGCAGTTAAGCTACAATATTTAGCCCAAAGCCCCATGCCTTTTTTGCAGCCGACCATGGACGCTAGCTCAAGAGTTTGGCTTCCAGCTTGATATCCGTACCGGCCAGGGCTTGGGAAACGGGGCATCCTTTTTTTGCAGCCTCTGCCTTTTCTCGGAAAGTCTCCTCATTAATCCCGGGGACCTTAGCTTCCGTCTGCAATTCGATAGTGGTGATTTTGAAACCCTCGTCCACTTTATCAATATGGACCTTGGCCTTGGTGTGGACCAAGTCTGGTATATGGCCAGCCTCGGACAGCATATGAGACAGCGCCATTGAGAAGCAGCCGGCGTGGGCTGCGCCTATTAGTTCCTCCGGATTGGTGCCCGGTCCATCCTCAAATCGAGATGGGAAGCTAAAAGATCCTTCAAAAGCTCCGCTGCCCAACTTCATTTGTCCAGAGCCACGACTCAAATTCCCTTTCCATTCGGCTTCTGCAGTTCTTACAGCCATCTTACACCTCCTGAAAATAAAAAAGTTGGCAAAACCACCAATGTGAGTCCATATCTTTCCTCGGCCAGCACCTCACCTCCCTGGTTGCTGAGTAATAAACGACCAGTAATGGTTAAACCGATCCACCTGACAAGAAATGCCTTACTTATTTAGGTAGGCCCATGCGGTTCTAAATATATCTACAGAAACAAACTTGCCTGGTGAATGCTTTACGAAAAGAATGTCACTCGCAGATGAACAATACAAGGAGCGTGAACTGCTTTTAAGATATGACAACTAGTGGACTGTGTCAAATAAGATCAAGTATTGGAGGCAACTGAGAAGAAACTGTAGATTACATCCCTTAATTTAC
>PPDG01000166.1 GCA_002899795.1 Desulfobacteraceae bacterium
ATCGATGTTCATGTCCAAGATCCCGGCCAGTTCAAGGTCTTTGAGCGGCGGAAACAGTCCACTGAGCTGCTTGAGATCCAGCCGTTCTGTCCGGGCCTTACCGTCAACAACAAAGCGGTCCGTTCCTCCTCCCGAGAGCTTACCCTGGAGTTGAATCGGTGATTGATTTACTCGCGCCGTGAGATCCTCCACAGCGATTTCCAGGGTCTTTGTGCGCTTCACTGTCACCCGCCCCTGGAGGTCATCGAGACGCGCGCCTGCCGGGTGGCTTACACCTTTTACCCCTTTTAGTACCAGGGAGCCTCCGGCATACCACTGGCGTGGTGTGGCCTGATCATAGTCTGCGCGCAGGTCAATCTCCCCACTCCCTGAGAGACTTTTGAGACCATACTGCCTGAGGAGTTTTTCCACCTCAGCATCCGCGGTTCTCTCTAAGCGCATGGGCCCCTTGGCCGCAGCCGACACCTTGACCTTGCCCGTAAGGTTTGTAGCACGTGCCTCCAACATGGGCAGGGTCAGGGGCCCCATTCTGGCCTGGACCTTGGTGGCGGTCAGCACTCCCTTTTCCAACTGGAGGGTGCCTGTAATATCCTCTAACTTTGGTAATTTCGGTGACAGTCCCGCCGACATATCGGACAGTCTTATGGAACCTTCTGCACCGGACAAAAGAGTTTTCCACTTCTCCGGCAGGTGTGCGAGTGGGAGTTCAGGCAAGGCTACCTTCTCTATAAGGACTTTGCCGCCACCTTCCAGTGATGGCCGAATGACCTTCGCCTCCTCACCCAGTTTTTTCCAGGGTACCAATGGTATCAACTCGATCAAGGGCAATTCGGAGGAAAGCACGCCATCCTTAATAATTGGCTTGTTTTGCCAATCTTGCAGAAGGGCTGCAGCGCTCAGTGAAATCTTACCGAGGTTTACGTCCAGCTTCTCTACTTTGATTTGCTCTGGATCAAGCGTTATTTGATAGGTAATCTTGTTTTCAGCCTCCGGAAGAGCTGTTTCCCACAGCGAGGTATCCGTATAGGTGAAATCACTGAGATCAAGGTGTCCCTCGGCGCTGAGATTTTTACCGAAATCGCCTTTGTAGTTCACATCCAGGGAAATGCTGCCACCCAGCCGCTGTGCCAGCGATTTGTTCTTGAGGTAGGGTTTGAGGATTTCCACATTGAGATCTGCCAGGGTCAGTTTCAGGTTCAGTTCTGGATTCTCAACGGTGAGAGCTTCGGTAAGCCCGGTAAAGGTTCCCTGGCCTCGCACGGATCCGAGGCCGGGTGTGGCCTCATCCCGGAGAGCAAGCTTGAAGCCTATCTTCTTGCCGGGAGCGAGGTTCGTGGCTTGGATTAAAACGTCGGCAAGGTTGTAAACAGTTTTTTGACCCGGCAAGGTCAAAGAGTCGCTCAAGCGAATCCGGCCTTTATCTATCTTGAGCTCTTCGATGCGTATTTCCACTGGGAGCGGGGAACTGGGTGAGGTCGAATCATTACTGGGGCTGGGGCTGTCTTTGCTTGTTGGTTTTTCGGACTTCTCGCTGCCCGGTTTGGTCGCTGCCTTTTTACCCTCGGGGGGAGAGGGCGCAAGATTCAGCGCTACCACCGGTTTATCCAACAGCAGCTTGTCCACCACGACTTTCTTGGAGAGCAGGGGAAGAATCGACACCTTGGCATAGATGCGAGACAGGTCCAGTTCCCCAGGAAAGACAGTGGCTCCTTTGGAGGTAAAGCCTTCAGCCTTCAGCCAGACACCGTTGCTGATGCCCCAGGAAAGATGGCCGAGGGTAACCGTTCCCCCCATGGCCTTCTCGAGTTCAGAGGTTATGAGTTCGTTATAGCGATTCAGGTCGAAAAACTGGGGAATGATGAGAGCGGCAGCGATCACCACCACCAGGACAACAGCGAGGACGATGCCAACCTTTTTCCATCTGGTTGATTTCACAAAATCATCCTTTAAATTGAGACAGAATGACAATTATAAAGGCTGTCCGACAACGTCATTCTGAGGCTTTAGCCGAAGAATCTCGGTGCTAGTAAAATCAACATGTTACGAGATTCTTCGTCGCCTGCAGCTCCTCAGAATGACATATTCTGTGATTTTTTCAGCAGCCTGCTAGGCTAAAGAGTCATCTTACTTGGGGGTGTATTTAAACTTCTGCCCCCCGACACTGGCTTCTGCCATCGCACCCTTCCTTGGCATGGTGAAAACGGCCACTCCATGAGCGTAACTTGAATCTTTGGACGCCCCTTGCTTCACTATGATTGCCGATACCTGAGCGCTGAGTTCCCAGTTTCCCTTTTTGAAATCATCAAGCGTCTTTTTATCTTCAAAAAAGATTATTTCCCTGAAAGACTGGCCCCCGATCTGGGCGCCCACCGTTAGTTGTGTCAGGGTGGCACTGCCAATATGTCTCCCTTTTTCATACACCCAGCCATTCCCGTAACCACCACCAATGATAAAACCTCCTTTACCGATTCCCGGAAAGACAAGGTAACCATATGCCTTATCAAAAAACACTTTCATGCTGGAATCCGCTTGCTTAAACGCGGCAATAGTTTCTTCTACCATCGCCTTTTCCTTTTGCTCCTTAGTCGGATCCCATGCTGCCCATGCCGATACACCCAGCACACCTATCAGCAAAATTGTGACGAGACCATAGATAGTTGCTTTTTTCATAATAACTCCTCCTTGTTCTACCTGCCCTTGACTCGCATAGCCCCCTCTTTTGCTGACAAGGATTCTTATGGGTTTGTTCCTATGAACTCACTTCTTCATCCCTGATACATGCTTTCTCAATTGAGGATACGATTCGTTACTTTGCTCCGCATTATGAC